>CAXGXL010000160.1:0-7290 GCA_964013555.1 uncultured bacterium | reverse complement strand
GCAGGCGCTTCGTTAAAGGCATGTACCCAAGCGCATTTAGATAAAAGCCCTTCGAGCTCGAGTGGCCCGTGGCTAGTTTTGAGCTAGCTTCTTAGTCATTTTGTCCAGGATTGTTTTGAGTTTGTCCTGACCGAATTCATTGCCATAGAGCAGAGTCGAGAATCGCTCTACTTCTGCTGCAATTTGAATCGCTGCCTTAATCTCATCATCGCTCGCACCGGCGGTTTTGGCTAAGACTACTTGAGCGGTGATGCAGTATTCGCACTTCATAGCGGCTGATGCTGAAATGGCCGCAAGCCTGGCTACTTTGGTTTCAATGGGGCCTTCTTTGAAGAGGACCTTATTCCATTGGCCAAAATAGGCCTCTGCAGCCGGCGCCAATTGCGCTGGGTACATCTTGTAAAATGGGCTCTTCTTCGCAGGCTTCTCAGCTTGTTGCTCAGCTGGCTTTTGCGCTTCGGCAGGCTTCTGAGTCATTTTCTTGAGGACTGCTTTGAGGTTGTCCTGACCAAATTCGTTGCCATAGAGCAAGATGGAAAACCTGGCTACTTCAGCGGCAATTTGAATCGCTCCTTTGATTTCATCGCCGGTGGCACCGGCGGCTTCTCCGAGGGCCACTTGAGCGGTGATGCAGTATTCGCATTTGGTGGCGGCGGAGGCTGAAATGGCTGCTAGCCGTGCGGCCTTGGGAGCAATGGGGCCTTCTTTGAAGAGGACCTTATTCCACTGACCAAAATAGGCTTCTGCCGCAGGAGCCAATTGGGTTGGATACATTTTGTAAAATGGGCTGGGGTTTGCGGGTTTGGGTTGGTCTTTTGCTGAGTCTTGAGCATGAGCACACGCGCTTAGGGATATTAAAAGTGCGCATGCCAGTAAATGTGAAAATTTCATTTTTTTCCCGTTAAATTAGGTTGTTAGAGGAGGGAAACTACGCCGGCAAAGAGGGGTGGGTCAATAGCTGCGTGGGTGTTTTATGGGAAACAATTGTTAGACAAGAATTCACATCATAGAGGGGCCGATAACGCAATGACGAACCTTTTAGGAGGGTTGAAATCGTGATTGCATAGAAGAAAGGGGTCATTGCTTCAATGCTGACGAGATTGCTCAATTTAAATCTCGTTGTGCTCTGAATACCCGATGGCCTGCCCTTTTTGGGTGTTGAAAACGGCTAACGGTGGCCAAAGCGTAAAAACCTGAGGCTGCAATCGTGTAAGAGCCAATCGGTGAGTAGCACAAGAGCTCGTATTATTATGGTTTGCGAAATGATAGCACTTTTGGTCGCCGCGCTCGGATGAACTGAACCAATTTGTCAGTTTTAGTGATTTGTTTTTTGTGATTTTAGTTTTCGCCTTGTTTGGAACGTCAAGCGGTGAAATTCTATTAGGAGCAATCTCGGGATCTGAAGGAGGGGAATGTGGCTCTGCGTTTAAATCATTTATTTTGTTTCAAGGTGCTTCTTATTGTGACGGGCGTATTCGGCCTGTCGCAAAATGCTCTTGCCCATGGTGAACCTTGCAATCCGTTTATGCCCAAACCTTGCGGTGACGGAGAAGCATGTTTGCTTAAAACAGTTTCGCCAACTTACGAAGGCATTACGTATGCCTGCCATGTGATGAATATTGACTACGAAGTGGTGGATCCTGAGCAAGATCCCGAAGGGATTCCGCTTCTTTTAACTTTCGCGATGATTCCCAGTCCCAAAAAGGCGAAGGCAGACAATAGTTTTGGTTTTAATCAGCGGGGCCTCGCAATTGACCCTCCTCGTAGCGGAACGCTTCGAAGTCCTACTGGGTGGCTCAACCACATCAAAAACCTCGATATTATTAAGAATAAACCGAAGCACAAACTAGAGAAAAAAAGCGAGGAGCTACTTAAGCGATTCATTCCTTTTTGGGATGAGGACGCAGAACAAAAGGAAATAGTAGAGGTACTGGCTACGACCTTGGAGGCGATTTACGCGACGTCTCAACAGGCAAAGGGGGTGTCGGAAAGACCTAACAAACTTAGGCGTTGGGTCCTTTTGGAATTCGCGATGCGCGCTGCCTTCAAGGATTTGGTGTACCAAGGGGGGGGAGAGCCCTTAGAAGCCGCGAAACAATTTCTCAAAACGACCCAAGAGGTTCGAGGTAGTACTGAAGTCATGCACGACGAGAATATGATTGCCTTGACGCTGCGTATGGGACAAAGCCCGGATGAAATCAGGGCTCGTTCGGTGATGAGTTTGGTGTTTACCGGGGGGAGCATGGTTGCAGCGGCCACTGTAGCGGGCTCTGCGACAGCGGCTAGTGGTGGAAATATTGTGGTGGGGTATTTGGCAGGAAAGGCAACCGCGGCTGCGTGCACTGCTTTGCATAGCGGGGTTAAGGTAGCTACAGGGGACGCCACAGCTAAAGAAGCTGCCGCAGGGGCAGCGAAAGGAATCGTCTTGGGAGCGATTCCCGTGGTTGGATTGGCCCGAACGGTTGAGAGTGTAGGCGAGGATGTGTGCGGTGTTGGAGCGGGAGAAAAACTTGAATTTGTAGAGTCAGTGAAGACAGGAAAAGCTTCTCCACTTTTGGAGAAGGGGGTGAAAACGGTTAAGGTGGGCGTTACGAAGGTACAGGAATTGCTTAGGCGCGGCGGTGGGGAAGGTCAAGCCGCAGCCGGAGGTGGAAAAGTCCCTGATTCTCCTAAGGGCGGTTCGGTAGATCGGCGGTTATCTCGAATTTACACGGTTTTTTTGGATGGTGAGTGGCTCAACGATCCTAGCGCTCGGCTCATCTTCTTTTAGACAACCACGAAGAAATTTATTCAGCGCAAAAAGCTCAATTCCCCAAAAAGGGTCTTGTGCTTGGGGGCGTCGGTCTACAAAGGAAGGAATAGGTAAATTGATTAGCGGGCTTTATTGATACCCGACTTTTCGAAGCGTGCATTGCCCGAGGGAGTACTTCAATAAATTGTTTGCGTTTATCTATTAATTTCCGACCGCTAGAGAGCGGGCTATTTCGTCCGTATCTAATTTGCCGTTTTCATCGGAATCGTGGAAGAGTCGCGCTGATTTGAGGATATTGGAGCGAACGTCTTCGTAGTCAGGATGGTTGTTGTCGACAACGGGGTCACTATCAAAGACGTGACCGCTTTCGCTATTGGCTGAAACAAACCATTCACTCATAAAGAAGCCCACTTGCAATAAGTGCGATCCTGGGGGCAGGGTGAAGTCGCCTTCGAGGGAGAGTGTGTCTTCGGCTGCAATTTGGGCTTCAAAAGGTTGGCCATCGGGCAATGTGCCTGAGACATAAAGGGAGTGACTTTCTAATTCGATGGGTTCGTTGGCCACCGCATCGGTGGTGAATTGCACTCGGAGTCGACAAAACGTTCCTGATTCGCCGTCCCAAAGGGCGGAGTTGGAGCTCACTTGACTAAGGAGATCCACTAGAATGACGCCGTCGAAATCCGACGCGGTATCATCGCAATTGGCGCTTTCGTCTAATCTAAATGAGCGAACCTTAATATAGGCTTTTTTAACTACAAGGCCGTTGTCGAGAGTCAAGGCCGAGCCAGAGGGGCTCTGGCTTTTGTAACCGGCAAATTCGACTTCAGCGGTAATCGGGTTGCCCACATCAGTAGACGCAGCGCACCCGAGTGCCAAGGCGCCCAAAAAGACCCAGAATAGCCTTGTGACCATCATTGTATACTTCCTCTTCAAGAATCAGGCTCGTTCGTTGCTTTTACCTGATTCATTGGAAAAAGTTGAACATTTAATTGATAGACCGACGTAGGGTTTTCGGCACTATCGGTCAGATTGATCAGACTCTCTCGAAATTCGTGGATGCGGCGCTTTAGTTCGGCCACCTGAGCGGGCCGAACGGACATCGTCAGAGCGGAAATGTCGCGCCAGTCCCGGTCTACGGATTCGATGGATTGTGCCCCCAATTCAATCATTTGGTGGTGGTAGTTGACGATGGCTAGTGACCGCACCTCGTGGCCGGTCGTCAGCGTAGGCTCGCCCCGTTCGACATTACCCTCGTGCTCAATGATGTACCCTAAGTTTAGGAGAACATTCATGGCGCGCTGAACTTCCGCAAGAGGAATGCTGGGAAATAGTTCTTTGGCAATCCAATCTGCTTGAAATTGAAAATCTACCCGGGCGGTCATCTCTCGAATGACGGGGTAAAACCAATGGGAAAGGTACTCAAAAAATTCTGGCTCGATCCGACCAGCTTGTCGAAACCGGCGAGAAGCGCTGATTCGTTCGAAGGATTCGTTTTTCTTTTCGCGGGTTTCGGCCTGATCGAACTCAACGAGCTCTAAGAAAAAACGGGTTTCATCAGCAGAGAGGCTCAGGGCGCCGGCAACCCGTTGGGCTCCGTTACTTGAGAGATTGCGTTGGTTTTCCATGACCAATTTGTAAAAGTTGGGGGATTTAAAACCGGCAGCTTTAGACAAAGAGCGAAAGGACATAGAACGGGTGTGTTCTTTGGCGCTTTCGTAGAAGTCTTTCATGAATTCTCGGTAGTTCAAGTATCCGAATACATCGGGCTTCCAGTCGGATGATGGTGATTTGTGGCCGGTCATTCGTATTCTCTCAATGGGCTTTATTATTGAAAACACTACCTTAAGAGCGAAAAAGCTGCCACTAAAACAATGAACTAAAGCAAATTGGTGTATTCTGAGTTTCGATCGGACGACTCCAGAGGCTCTCCAGTGGGCAATTAGACGGCTTAGCATGGGCTAGTTGATGCATCACATATCTCTCAAAGCTCTGTTTTCTTTCGATTTTGTTAAGCGACTCATGAGAAAGCATGAGCTTAGTTGCGTATTCTGTGAAGTGTCGGAATGCATCGTTTTTCCTTTTTGTATTCTAGAAGAATACAGTAAATACAGTATCTTGCTTGAAAAGTTGCGTATTCTGAGTGAGCTTATTCGTGGGCGGGCAAGTAGGATGCCGACCCACAAGACACTCACTTGAAGGAGACACCTAAATGTTATTTAGCAAAACCACGCGAATTGTTGGCCTGGCGGCGGCAGTGGCCTTGGCTGGGCCCCTGACCGGTTGCGGTGAAGATACCACAGATACCAACTCAATAACCGAGCCCGCCTCCACCGAAAACGGTTCCAATACGGGAGCCAATGATTCGAGCAATAGCGGCGGAGCGGACGACAATGGGAATAATGGGGCAGGGGACAACTCAGGCACCAATACCCCCAGCAATAACAATCCTGGCAACACACCTGACAACGGATCGGGTAGTGGTGCAGACAACAATGGAAGTGATCAGCCATCCGATGGCGAAGAGCAATTAACCATCGCTGAAATAGCTAGTGGAGACGAATCCTTTTCCACGTTGGTGACAGCGCTTGATGCGGCGGGCCTGGTGGATACATTTGCCGGCGAAGGCAACTTCACCGTATTTGCTCCCACCAATGCTGCGTTCGAAGCTCTTCCGGAAGGCGTTCTAGATGCACTTTTGGCAGATACGGATGCTTTGACCAAGGTTCTTACTTACCACGTTCTTCCCAATGAAGTTATGTCTACGGACTTGCAAGCGGGCAAGAACTTCGTGGCAACCATCGAGGGTTCTAACGCGGTGGTTGAGGTAGCCGACGGTGCGGTTACATTAAACCGAAATAAAGCTGCTGTTTTCACGGCAGACATCGACGCCTCGAATGGCGTTATTCACGCTATTGATAAAGTTATTCTTCCTCCGGCGACCCTGGCTGATGTGGTCTATGCTTCAGCCGACCATACGACGCTTTTTACGGCACTGGATGCGGCAGGGTTGACCGACGCCCTTGATGCTAATGGCGACAAAACCGTCTTCGCTCCCAGTAATGCAGCGTTTGAAGCACTGCCTGAGGGAGTTTTAGAAGGGCTTCTTGCCGACGTGGGTACCCTTGCGAGTGTTTTGACTTACCATGTTGTTCCGGCGGAAATCATGTCGACGGATCTTAGCGCCGGTAAGAATTTTACAACTACGCTTGAGGGTTCAAATGCGGTTGTCGAAGTAGAGGACGGTGTTGTTACCATCAACCGCAATAAGGCGACTGTTTATGCGGCTGATTTGGATGCCAAAAATGGGGTGATTCACGCTATTGACCAAGTCATTTTGCCGCCAAGCACCCTAGCTGACAAGGTTTACGCTTCTCAAGAGCACACCACTCTTTTTGCGGCGTTGACTGCTGCTGGTCTGGTAGATGCTTTAGATGCCGATGGCGATAAAACTATTTTCGCTCCTAATAATGCGGCTTTTGACGCCTTGCCCGAGGGCCTTGTAGAAGAGTTGCTTGCGGATATTCCGGCGTTGACTAATATTCTCACCTATCACGTGGTGGGGACTCAAATTATGTCGACGGATCTTGCGGTTGGTAAGAACTTCGCAGCAACGCTGCAAGGTGCGAATGCGGTTGTTGAAGTGAGTGATGCCGGGGTCACAGTTAATCGAAACAAGGCGGCTGTTTACGCGGCTGATTTAGATGCAACCAACGGGGTTATTCACGCTATTGATCAGGTTATTTTACCTCCCGCAACTTTAGCGGATACAATTTACACCTCGAATGTACACACCACTCTTTTTGCGGCACTTGAAGCGGCTGACCTAACTAGCGCCTTGGATGCAGAAGAACCCAAGACCATTTTTGCGCCTACGGACGATGCATTTGCGGAATTACCAGAAGGAACCGTTGCAAGCCTTTTGGAGGATATTCCCGTCTTGCAGTCGATTCTTTTGACCCACGTGGTGGGATCGCAGATTGAGAGCGCGGCGATCACGGCCGAGCGAAGCTGGGTGAGTAGCCTGGCGGGACACGGACTAGCGGTTGAAGGCGGAGAAAGCGTTACCGTTTACGGTGAGTACGAATCGACGGTGACCGTGGCAGATCTACCGGCCACTAACGGCATTCTTCACGTTGTTGATGCGGTAATTCTTCCCCCGGTTAGTATTGCGGCAATTGCTCGCTCGCTACCGTCATTTAGTGTTTTGACGGGAGCTCTTGAGCAGACAGGTCTCTTCAATGGGCTTGCGGACTTAAACGGGTCGTACACCGTGTTTGCTCCCGACAATGCAGCGTTTCAGCCTCTGATTGATAACGGAACCATTGCGAGCCTAACGGCTGGCCAGTTGCAGACGATATTGCTCTATCACGTTGTTGGTACCGAAATCATGGCAGCGGATATTAGAAATGAAGTTTCTGTGGCTACGACTGAAGGCCGAGTTATCACTCTTCGTCCAGAAGCAGACGGTGGTGTAACCATCAACAACACCGTGTTTGTTACTACGGCCGATTTGAATGCAGGCAATGGTGTGATTCATG
>CAXGXL010000159.1:0-7311 GCA_964013555.1 uncultured bacterium | reverse complement strand
ACAGTGAGTTCAAATGGCACAACCGTAGGCATTACACCGCTAAACACTTCACTGGAGGCTCCAATATCCTTTCCCAATTGCCACTAGCGTCAACATAACAAATGTGGCGGAGCGCCCGAGCACTGCCTTATCGCAAAATGCATCGGAACCGATTCCAATAGACTGAACCGAACCTTATCGTTAAAGCGACAAGTGACTATTGGCAAGTGACAATCACCTAACCCAAAACGAAACTGGTTACCCCAAAAGAGTTCCCGCTGCAGCTTTATCGTCACTGTCCCAAAGTGCGCGCCTCGTCACAGCCCCCTTATCTAGCTGTAAACTCCTTCCAACAAACTTCATCTAGGCCAATCCCAACACGCTAAACCAAACCCTCTTGGCACTATTTCCCCAAGCAGTAGCCCCTCGCACCAAAGGCCCCTAAGCCTCTAATATTGCGAAACAAAAAAAACAATTCCCCAGAGCGATTCCGCATCATAGAACAACAGAACCTATACGAACTCATCGACCCACTCCCTCTAGCAAAGTCAACTCCCCTTGTGATCCAAACACTCCCTTCAGCTTCTTGAAAGAACGATACCAATGATTACAATTAGCTTCTGACAAATCCCGATTTCGAGATTCTGGCATTGACAACGTAGATGGATGCATCCTAGTTTCTTTTTTCAAACGCCTGGGGAGGCGTTTTCTTTTGAAACACTCGGGAGAATAAGCACGTGATTAATCGAAGCCTCTTGGTCCCTCTTACGGCCATTGTCTGTATTATTTTAACCGCCACCGCATGCGGGCGAAGAACAACAACTCCATCCAATACGCAGAGTTCAGAAAACAGACCTACCGGATCCGAAGTACCACTGACATGCGATGATTCCACACCCTGCGTAGAAGGGGAATGTATCGATGGCGTGTGTGTTAGTGAAGAAGGACCAACATCGTGCTTTGACCATGGAGACTGCCCAAACGGCGAGTTTTGTCTCTTTCCGGCAGGCACTTCCTACGACCCCACAATTCCAGGACAATGCACCCCCGGATGTTCAAGTGACAACGATTGCCACATAGGTCAACAATGTTTGAATGGCATATGCTACTCAAACTACGAATGTACACCAGGAAACAGCAATTGCGAATGCCCTCCCGGTGAAGTTTGTAATTCTCAGCTCAACACGTGCAGCGCGCCGCCGAGTACCTGTTATTTTGTTGAGCAATGTCCCTGCGACTGGATCTGTAACGCAGACAACACATGTGTCAATCCAACGGATCTAGGAAACTGCACGACCGACGCAGACTGCAATACGGTTGCGGGATGCGAAAACAACAACTGCACCTGTAACGATGGTGCGTGTCAACCCGAAGGAGTGTGCAGTTCGGCAAGTGATTGCCCACCTGGAACCTATTGTCAAAATGGGGTGTGTCAGGATGCGAATGAATGTACCACAGACAATGATTGCTTCGCTTATGGTTTAATTTGTGAGAACGGCTATTGCGTGAATCCTCCTCCTTGCGCCAGCGATACAGACTGCCCCGAAGATGAATGGTGCAATACCAACTTCAACCCACCAGGCTGCTTTCCTGATGAGTTTGGCGGTTGTATTCGAGATGACCAGTGCCCCATCGGTCAATATTGTAATTTATTCTCGGGGAGCTGCGAAACAGGCTGCCGCACTGACGCCGATTGTCTTGGGCAATGTCCAGGAGCAAGCGTTTGTTCTTGCAATGCCATGCATCAATGCACCGAAGGCGCTCTGCAGGGAGAAAGCTGTACGGATAACGCTCAATGTCCCGGAGGAACAGTTTGCGCTCCAACCGACGCCGATGATGTCAATTGCCTTGGGCCCTTAGAAGGACTATTGGGCCCCTGTGAAAAATCATGTCTAGTGGTATGCGATGTGCTGATGAGTCAAATCGTTAGTCAGTGCCCAGCGGGAGAAACTTGCCAAACGCCTGGGGGCATCATGGGCGCTCTTGTAGGACTTATGGGGAACGCAACCGGGCAGCAAAGCGAAACCGTCGGCGTATGCTACCCCTAACGATATTGTTCTAGAAGTGCATAGACCCACCAGCTTTTAGGTAAGCATGGGTCTTTGCCTTCTCCCATCAAAGTCCCGCTGGATCTGGTTTTGAATCAGGCCACTCAAAACGCTCCATTGCTTGTTCAACTAGCTTCCACTCAACACTTCCCTCGCTAGCCAATTCACTCAATGCCGCAATAACAATAGCCCCTGCATCTATTTCAAAGTGTCGCCTCAAAGCATCACGTGTATCTGAGCGGCCAAAGCCATTGGTCCCGAGCGCTACCAACTTAGATTCTAGAAAGCTACTTAGGAGCTCGGGTAGCTCTTTCACCGAATCCGAAACAGCAATGACCGGCCCCTTGCTTTCTTTCATAGTGGCGGCAACGTAAGAAATCTCGTGTTTTTTCGGTTCAACAAATCGATTTCGTCGCTCGCACGACCGCGCATCTCGATACAATTGCTGATAACTTGTAACGCTCCAAACATCGGCGGCAATCTCGTAGTCTTCCACCAAGATCTTCTGCGCCTCCAGCACGCATTGCTGCAAAATACTTCCGCTCCCCCAAAGTTGAACATGAGCACGCGGATTACTAGGCTTTTCCAATGGAGTTGGCAGCCTATACAATCCCTTTAGGATTCCTTTTTCGACGCCATCAGGAAGCTCGGGCATTAAGTATTTTTCGTTGTAGAGCGTAATATAATAGAGAACGTCTTTCTCCTCCTCTAACATTTCGCGCAAGCCTTCCCGTACCAAGACCGCTACCTCATAAGCATAAGCGGGGTCGTAAGCTTTCATATTAGGAAATGCCATCCCAAATAAATGGCTATGCCCATCCTGGTGCTGTAATCCCTCGCCGTTAAGGGTCGTGCGACCAGCAGTCGCTCCGAGCATAAAGCCTCTCCCACGAATATCTCCAAAGCTCCAAACGCTATCCGCGGTACGTTGCAAGCCAAACATGGAGTAAAAGATATAAAACGGAATCATTGGAATACCGTGCGTCGAATAGGCTGTTCCCGCTGCCTGAAAAGACGCCATCGAACCCGCTTCGGTGATTCCTTCCTCCAAAAGTTGGCCAGTTTTACTCTCATGGTAGTAAAGAAAGTGATCGGCATCCACAGGGTCGTATTTTTGTCCCAATGCGGAATAGATGCCGAACTCTCTAAAAAAAGAATCCATTCCAAAGGTACGACTTTCATCCGGGATAATGGGAACAACGTGCTTGCCCATCTCTTTGTCCCGCATCAATTTTCGCAAAAGACGTACGAACCCAGTTGTTGAAGAGACTGGCACGTTTCCTTTTGCTCCCTCAAAAAGCTCAAGATAAACACTCTCTTTGGGAACCGGTACTTGAACTGATACAGTCGTCGACCTCAATGGTAAGATACCACCTAATTGGCGGCGACGCTCTTGAAGGTACTTTACTTCGGGACTGTCTTGACCCGGGTGATAGTATGGTGCTTCGGCTAAGCGATCATCTGCAATGGGAAGATGGAGACGATCTCGCAACCCCATTAACTGCTCCGAACTCAATTTCTTCATCTGGTGAGTTACATTACTTGCCTCGAAACCCTCGCCGAGCGTCCAGCCTTTAACCGTCTTCGCCAAAATTGCAACGGGTGCATTTTGGTGGTTTGTAGCTGCACTATAAGCCGCGTAGAGTTTTCGATACGAATGGCCTCCTCGTCGAAGCTTTCTCAATCGGTCATCGGGAATATGCTCCACTAGTTTGAGGAGACGAGGATCTGTTCCAAAAAAATGTTCACGAATATAATCCCCACTGGCCACGCTGTATTTCTGAAATTGACCATCGACGGTCTCATTCATGCGCTGCAACAACAAGCCATCTTTATCTTCAGCTAGAAGCGGATCCCAATCGGGGCCCCAAATAACCTTAATGACGTGCCAGCCCGCACCTCGAAACACAGCCTCCAATTCCTGGATAATCTTTCCATTACCGCGAACCGGTCCATCCAGACGCTGCAAATTACAATTGACAACGAAAACCAAATTGTCCAAGCCTTCACGCGCTGCGACGGAAAGAGCACCTAAGGATTCAGGCTCATCACACTCCCCATCTCCCAAAAAAGCCCATACCCGAGACTCTGATGTATCCTTGATCCCACGATTGTGGAGATAGCGATTAAACCGAGCTTGGTAAATCGCCGACAAGGGACTCAATCCCATCGAAACGGTTGGAAATTGCCAAAAGTCCTTCATCAACCAGGGGTGCGGATAAGACGACAATCCATTTGGCCCCGTTTCTCGACGAAAATGGTCCAGCTCCGTCTCAGACAACCGCCCCTCCAAAAAAGCACGCGCGTATATGCCAGGAGCAGCATGTCCTTGAATGAAAACCTGATCACCGCCGCCTGATGCCTCTGGCCCACGAAAGAAATGATTAAACCCCGTTTCATAGAGGCTCGCGGACGACGCATAAGTAGAAATATGGCCCCCAAGGCCGTCGTATCTTTTGTTAGCACGGTGAACCATTGCCATACTATTCCAACGAATAATTCGCCGAATTCTCTTTTCCATAGCCTGGTCACCGGGAAAAACGGGCTCTTCTTGCGGGGGGATCGTATTGATATAGGGGGATTGAATAAGCGCAGGAATTCCGACATTCAGTTCACGAGCACGAAGAATAATTGCATTAAGTAAATATCGAGCCCGCTCTGGGCCATCCACCCCAACGACACTCTCTAACGACTCCAGCCATTCCTCGGTCTCATGGGGATCTAAATCCGGGAGTTGCGACTTAAACTCATCAAACATTTCGAAATCTCCAACCAACTCTTCGACCCAAGGCCGAAACAACAACTATTTGTCCTCCCACAACACCCCTTAGCCTAGAAGAGGGGGGAGTGGTCAAGAAGGACTCGTATAGAATACAATCAGATTCCGCTGAATCCCAATTCAACGTTAATCCGGTGAGCACAAAATCAACGAAGCTTAATGTAACAACGAACGATAAATGTAAAATCGCCGGTCAAACCAGCTACCGAAAAATACTTTAGGCCTCCCAAGAGACGCGAAAAGCAAACTATTGGATTTTTCTCACCTACAAATAAACTGCCACCTTTGCGCCAATATCTCAACAAATACAACGAGATCACACTCACCCCTTCCTAAATGAAGTTCTAATACCACACTGACTTACATCGGCAGACGCCCCGTCCTTTGCTACGGTTTTCTTTGGGAGGGAAGTCATGGTGAGATACAAATATTTGAAGGTCTTTTGTTGGATCAGCTTCACAAGCCAACTTTGGGCATGCGCCGATTCTTCTTCGACACAACCCAGCGCAGTCGATTGCAATGATCCTGCTCAAGCCACAGCTATTGAATGCGCTCAGCAAGAACCCAAAAGCTGCACGCTGGATTACTTTGATCCAGGAGAAGCCACCGCACGAACAGACGGCCAAAACTGGATCGTGCGAATCGAAACAGCCGACGCCGATGCGCTGCTACGAATCGATATCCTCGCAGAGTGGGGAGGGCCCACGGCGCCTGGAACGTATTCATTGGATGGAATCAACTACCGAGACTGCGGTCTGTGCCTCCTGGCATTCACGGATTGTTCAAATGGGCTTTGTGACACGGTACTCTATGCCAGTGAGGGAACCCTGGAAATTACTCAACTAGATAAGAAGTCAGGTGGAAAGATATCCGGTATTCTACACGATGTTCGATTTGAACAAGTGACCATAGCCCAAGACTGGACCTCGGTACCCGTGGCAGATGGCCAGAGTATCTGTCTAGAACAATTTGAGTTCGACCAAGACCTTGAAAGTCCAAACGGCGTGGATTTGACAGACGAGATTCTACCAGACGAAACTGCCGGTGATTGCCAAGACCTGGGCAACGGAAATGGTGTATCCGCAAATATACCAAACTTCGAGCTTACCAATTGCCTGGGAGAACAAGTTTCTCTGCACTCTTTGGGATGCAATAACACCGCCAAAGCAATCTGGGTTGTAGCCTCGGCCGGATGGTGCAATCCTTGTCACGATTACGCTGAAATGGCCCGAGAGCGCCTTATGATCGATCAAGACAGAGGGCTAGTTCTCGTAGACGTCATCGGAGAAGATGCAGGGGGGGCTCCGGCCACCGTTGAGACGTGCAAGAGCTTTGCCGAACAACATGACCTCCCGTATGAAACCACATTTTTTGATCCAAGCTGGGACAGCCTCTGGGAACATCTCTACCTCTACCCTTACGAGGGAGGAGCCATGGCTCTACCATGGGTGGCAATCCTTCGCGGAAAAAACATGGAATACGTCTACAATAGTCAGCTCAATTCAAATACTAGCTACCTTAATGTCCTCGACGAACTACTAAATGAAGAATCCGACTCACCCGCCCAAAATTGAGGGTTCCTAGGGGTTGAGCAGTACGGCCCCCACCACTAATGGTGTCCGCACTCCATCGGTAAGAGCAAGATACATAAATTGAAAAGACAGATCATTTGTAGGTGTCAAAAACGTAAAATGATTTAGGTACCCCTCCCACGTATCATTTAAGGCAGTTCCATCGGGCCACAAGAATCGAACATCCCGTGCATCTTCCACTGAGTCCCAATCCGCGAATTGGACTTGCTCATTCTCGCCACTGGAATAGATTAGTTTCTTGGGACCGATAAAGGAAAGGGTCGAATCAGCAATCGCCCCGCTGGTTTCATTGGGCACCCCAAAATAGAGTTTATAGCGAGATTCACCAATGTGGATCGAACCAGGAGCATGAACGCCCTCGACCAAGAGGGGACAATCTTCATCTCGCTTAATTTCCCAGCGTCCATCGACCAAGCCAGCATAAGCCAAATTTCGATTACTCTGTGAACAACCAGAAACCGCGCCGACGCTTATCCACATGAACGTTCCATCCTCACCATGCCACTTCCAATCATCCATCGTTGGATACCCAATGCTGAACTGGTGAGCATGCTCTATTCCCGCGTTGCCCTCCATAGAATCTCCCTCTACGCCCACGACCACGGTGGGTTCACAGCCCCCCCCCGCCGAATACTCTACTTTACTCGTACAAACCTTGGGCAGCCCTGCATTAAAATCCACTCCGTACCAACCATCGCGGCTATCAAGATATAATATTCGAGTCTTATCATCTGCTCCTTGGGACTCAAAATACAACCGCATCGAAGCTCCCATCGCTGTGCTTAAAGGAATTGCCTGAGCTGTGTTGATAGTCTTTACAAGAGTCGATGCTTCCAGAGGGTTAACCAGCCCGACCGCCCCTTCGTAAGATTCAAAATCCATCACCGATTCGCGGTCTTGATGAATCGCCGCA
>CAXGXL010000158.1:0-7383 GCA_964013555.1 uncultured bacterium | reverse complement strand
CCGTCACCGCAATAGCTGGCCGCGCCAGCGGAAGCACCAGCCTCACAAAGATAAACCACTGACTGGCCCCATCCATCATCGCAGCTTCTTCAATATCTTTCGGTAACGAGTCAAAGTATCCCTTCAGCATCCAC
Organism: uncultured bacterium; assembly: GCA_964013555.1. Taxonomy (GTDB): domain Bacteria; phylum Myxococcota; class XYA12-FULL-58-9; order XYA12-FULL-58-9; family JABJBS01; genus CAXGXL01. The sequence goes on along the minus strand of CAXGXL010000158.1, from coordinate 7,249 downwards.
GTACAAAAAGGGATGGCGGTACTGCTATAGACCAATACAAGTCCCACATGGGAGTTCACCAAATGCAAAGAGTCCAGCAAGATATACAAGGGCGTCATCATTACAACACCAGGAAAAATTTGGGTTACCATCAAAGCCATTAACCCCATTTGCTTTCCCGGAAACCGAAAACGAGCAAAACCGTATGCAGCAGTACACGACACAACGATAGCCACCAACGTTGTCATGCCTGCAACCACCAGCGAGTTAAAGATCTGTTTGCCAAATAGCCACTCCCCCGTCCTTACCGAAAAGGAAAGCATTTGCTCAAAGTTCTCAAATGTAACCTCAGACGGAAAAGGAGAAAACGATGTGCTCTCAAGGCCCGTGCGACTCAAAGCAATCCTGACCACCCATAACACGGGGTACAAAACAATCACGCTCGCTGTCATAAGAAGAACGTGGGAACTCAAGCCTACAAGATAACGTTTCATGCCGTTGTCCTAAAGCGTCGTTGAAACCGGGCCGACCACAAACTCCACCCCAGCAAAAGCAGAAATATCAACGTGGCATAGGCACCCGCATACCCGTATTGTTCCTGCCGAGTGAATGCCCAACGATATGCTTCACTAATTAGAATATCCGTGGCATTGTCCGGTTCCCCGCCGGAGACAAGATACACAATATTGAATTGATTAAAGGTCCAGATAATCCCCAGAATCACCGCCGGCCCAAGTGCAGGAACCAGCAGGGGCAACGTTATGGACTTAAATTGGTGCCATGCCCCGGCTCCATCAACCTTGGCGGCCTCGTAGAGTTCACCGGGGATAGCCTGCAAAGCCCCCAGGCTCACCACCATCATAAACGGAAAACCCAGCCAAGCGTTGGTACATATATTGGCGAAAAATGCCGTACCAAACGAGCTAAACCACGCCACGGCCTCCAGCCCGAACCATTCCAGTAATTGATTGATAGCGCCAAACTGCCGGTGAAAGAGCCCCTTCCAGATGAGAGCCGTAATATAATTGGGCACCGCCCAGGGCAAAACTAAAAGTACTCGATAAAATCCCCTCAGTCTCAGACCTTTGCGATTTAATAAAAGAGCAAGCCCCACCCCAAAGCCCACATGCAAGAACAAATTGATAGCCGTCCACAACACGGTTACCGCAAAAGCAAAATAGAATGACAAAGGCTCCAAGGGAGAAAAAACACTGGTGCCGAGGATATTCTGGAAATTACCGAAGCCAACAAAAGTCCAATCACCCAGCCGGTGCGAAAAAAAACCAAGCCCCACCGCAAAAGCAAAGGGAAGAAACACGAGTACAATGGTAGCGATGAGCGCTGGCCCAACCCAACGAGCCGCACTTAGAAGGTCCCCTAACTGTGCGCTTTTGACAACCCTAACCATTTGCTGAATCAGCCACCCCAACAAAAGAAGGCCGAAAAGAATGAAAAATGCCAAATACATGCTTGGGTCTTTTGGCGTGGGCGCAGGGCGTGTAATTGCTTGGTAACGACGCCAGGCTGACTCTGCCGCCACTTCTGGTTCATAACCCGCCCGTAGCAATTTTCGTAAGCCCAGATCCCCAGGCTCCCATAGTTCATGCATCGAACCATCGCTGGGCATAGGTAGCGTAAATCGAAGCTGCTCCAAAAAGGCGCGCTGCACGGGATTACTTCTAAGCTTCGCACTATCCCAAACACTCTGATAAGCGACCGTTTGCCCGCCCACCAACGCCCTGATGGTGGATCCGGTTTCGCCGGCCAGAAATTTGGCCAGTCGCTGCCCCTTGCCTGGCCATGCGCTATGGGAAGAAACAAAGACGCCTTCTACCGTTAAGAGTGGCTGGGCCCGACGCCCCGTCGGCATCAACGGTAGGGGTGCTACTCCATAATCTATCGTCGGCGCTATCTCGGCACTAAACCAAGGGCCGCTCATCACCATGGCGGCCTTCCCCGTATTAAACAAAGTCTTCACTAACGAGCCACTTGCCTCGTCCGGGATGTAATTTTTATCCCGTAATCCCTTTACGAAAGCATAGGCTTCAAGGGCGGGCTGAGACCGAAACGTTGCACGCTCACGCGAATCAAAAAGGGTCCCTCCCATGCCCAACAACCATGGAGTATGAAAGTAAAAGCTCTCTGACTGGTAAGCCATGGCATAGTGCCCTGGCGCGTATAGTGATTGCGCCAAGCTCACCAGCTCGGCGGTGGTGCTCGGTGCTCGAGGCACTAAATCCTTATTGTAAAAAAGAGCCAAGCTCTTAAAAGCCAAGGGCAGCCCGTACACCTCTTGCCCCAATGAAAGAGCTTCAACAGTCTTGGAAAAATAAGCATCCCGCTCAAACGCCCCATTCGCCCAGGGCTCCAAAAGACCTGATTGAACCCATCCGCCTATGCGCTCGTGCGCAAAAATAAAGACATCGGGCCCATTTCCCCTAGGAATGGCAGCGGTGAGTTTCGAGGCCATCACGTCGTAGGGCACTGCCAGAACTTTTAAGGTTTCCTCCGGGTAGCGTTGTTCAAAACGTTCAACGACTTTCTCTAACGCTTTTTCCTCTGAACCCCGGTAGCTGTGCCAAAGAACCAAGGGCTTGGCAAAAGCGAGCATAGGCAGGCCCAGAGTCCATGCTATCACACCCATCCGCAAGAAACATTGCATCATGGCAGCTTTGGCCACCACCGCGCGTCCCCAACGGTATCAAAGCCGTACAGGCATTCAGCAGAAAACTTAACACCTACCGAGTCTCCCACCCGCAATGTTCTAACATCGGAACTTTCAACCTGCGCCACAATCGTTTTATCCCGCACCAAACAATGTACTCGGGCCTCCCACCCCATGGGCTCAATCATGGCGACCTCAGCTAGAAAATCACCTTCAGTGGCCCGAACAAAACGAAGTGCGCTTGGCCGAACCCCAAGAGTCAACCCCTCGCCCGGTTGCAACGAAGACGCAACCCCAGCTAGAGGCACACGCAAAACACCGTTTTGGAGATGCGCATTTCCCTCTTCAAAAGTGACTATCCCCTCGATGAAATTCATAGACGGGGTTCCCATGAAACCGGCCACGAAAGTATTAGCCGGCCGTTCGTAAAGTTCCAGGGGCTCTGCACACTGCTGAAGCACCCCAGCATTTAGTACGGCTATTCTATCCCCCAAAGTCATAGCTTCTACCTGGTCGTGGGTCACATAAATCTTGGTGGTTCCCACCTGGCGATGCAGTGCGCTTAATTCCGCCCGCATCTCCACTCGAAGCGCAGCATCCAGATTGGAAAGTGGCTCATCAAAAAGAAAGACCGAAGGCTCTCTTACCAAAGCTCGCCCCATAGCTACCCTTTGCCGTTGTCCGCCCGAGAGTTGGCTTGGCCTTCTTGTCAATAACTCCTCAAGACCTAGCATCCGAGCCACGCGCCCCACGGTTGCATCAATATCGCTACGAGACTCCTTTCTCAGCTTAAGAGCAAAGGCCATGTTCTCGAACACCGTCATATGCGGATAGAGGGCATAAGACTGAAAAACCATTCCGATGTCTCGGTCCTTAGGGGCTACTTGATTAACACACCTACCTCCTATGAAGATGTCCCCCCTATCTGGGGTCTCAAGCCCCGCAAGCATCCTCAGGGTCGTGCTCTTTCCGCACCCGGATGGTCCAACCAAAACCAAGAATTCCCCATCCATAATATCTAACGAAAGCTCCCGGACCACCTGCACGTCGTCAAATGATTTCCCTACTTCTTTAAACTCAACGGATGCCACAATGATTCCTTATGCTCGCCAGGTTAAATTGAGAACGGGCTGCTTCGTGTCCCAGGGCATCAAAAAGTATCGGTTTTGTCTTTCTTCCCAGCGCAGATCCCCATTGGCCTTTCGCACCACCAACTTGAATTCGATAATCTGGCCAGGGTTCAGGCTCACCTTTGCTCGCGCCTGCATATTCCACTCTTCAAAGCGAACTTCACTTTGGTTGGGTTCCCATAAGCCCAATACAGGGCTCGCACCTGCAGCCACCAGGCTGTCTCCTGGATCTAGCTCAACTCCCTCGACCATAAGGGCTAGCTCTTTAGGGCCGCCTCGCAGTGGCGTCAAATCGTCCAGCCCGACATCTCCAAGTTCTAACGCAACAACTTCACCCGGGGCGATATCCAGAGTGCTATCGGAGACTATCACATCGGTGCCGAGTAAAACCTTCGGGGCAAGGACTTCTAGATTAAAGGGAAGTCTCAACGCCCGGCGTTCGGCCTTATGATTATTTAGACCCACCAGAATCCGGTCAGTCCCGTGTTCTTTTACATAGACGAGAACTTCTTCCTCCACGACAAGGAAGCGAGCCTTCCCTTTCGCCATTGATGGGTGTGCTTTCCTTAGGCGAAGCAACTCTCGAATGTTTCGGGTCATCCCCGAGTTCGGAGCAAATTGCATAACCCCGCGATTGTGCGGTTCCCGCGCCCCCTCTAGACCGACCTCTGTTCCGTAGGTAATACTTGGTACGCCTCTCGAAGTCAGCCAAAGAGCCAAAGCCCGCTCAAATTTTGGTTCAGTAGAACAGATGGTTCGCAACCGAGGCAGGTCGTGGTTGTCAACAAAAGTCACCAGCCTCATAGCGTCCCCATAAAGGGTTTCACTAGCCAGCGCACTGGCCACTTTCCCTAAGTGCCCCCCCCGGCACACCGAGTCAATCACACTATAGTAAAGAGGAAAATCAAACACCGAGTTGAATTTTCCTCGCGCCATGTAATTTTGTAAGACCGCAGGGCTTCCATCAAAAACTTCCCCGAGAAGACCAAATTGGCGTCCATACCGAGCCCGAAGCGCTTGGTTGTAGGAGGCCCAAAAAGACTGCGAGATATGCTTAACAGCATCCAACCGAAAACCATCCAGAGCGGTCGTATCAATCCATAACTTAGAAGCTTCGAGTAGGTAATCGTAAACCTCGGACTTCTCTTGAGCCAGATCTGGCAAACCGTGCACATCGCCGAAAATCAATTCCTCCGGGTCTGACCAATCCTCTATGCCCCCGCGCTTGTGAAACCAATGGGGACGCTCCTTCACCAAAGGCGCATCGTAATCCACGTGATTTAATACCATATCCAAGAACACCCGCATATCTTGGGAATGCGCCGTCGCTACCAAACTCGCCACATCTTCCATCGTCCCAAACCGCGACTCGGCCTTTTTCAAGTCATTCACCCAATATCCATGAAAAGCACCGTAACCTTGAAAAGGGATTTGCCGCATCGAAAACAAAGGAGACACCCATAATGTGGTCACCCCCAGTTCTTTAAGATAAGGCAACCTATCTTGAACCCCCTTGATGTCGCCCCCGTGAAAAGACTCGGGGCTCGAATCAACGAGACTATCGTTCGACGGGTCCCCATTTGCAAAACGGTCGACCATAACAAAGTAGATAACGTCATCGCTCTGAAACACACCGGATGCCCCGGCGCCCTCCTCCAAATTCCTTGATTCAAAATTGCCCAAATAAATATCTAATTCTTGTCCCAATGCCTTGGCGAGCCGGCCGGATATACGTTCAATCGCATCAACATAATCTTGCTGGCTCACATCGAGATATACGGATGTACTCCAAGGCTTCAGGATGACATCTTCCACCCTGGCGGACTCCCCGACTAGAAAGGTTGCATCAATTCGCCAACGATATCTCCCATTCATCAACGAAAAGAATTTCGGCCGCAGCTCTACCACTACCGAAAGCCCCCCCTCCCCCTCTTCCTGCCACAATTTCGCCAACCTCTGTCGACTGCTGCGGTGACGCCGAAAACGCTCCAAGAGGGAATTACTTTTATCATTAAAACGGATGTTGCGTTGGGCCCCCATCTTTGCAAGTGCTTCGTGAAGGCCAGAGGCGGCCACATCCACCGCGTAACTATCTTGGGTGTCTACCACCACTGCGTAGGACACCTCGGCCGAACGACTCAAAGAAACGGGCCCGGGCTCGCTTAGGCATCCTGTTAACCACAAAATCATTAGGCCCAAAAGAGCACCACGATAAACCATTACTAGAACCATACTTCGGCCTCCAGAGAAAGAACGTGATGCCAATGCCTATCTTGAGTAGGAAATTCATTGTACTGGTCAAGCGTCTCGGCAAAGTTATTACCAAAGGCATTGGTTTGCGTTGAATACTGAGCACCATAGAGGAGGCGAAGGGCTGGACGACTAAAAATCCCTAGTCCAACCGGGCTCAACACAACACCCACTTTCACCTGCCAGGTCTCGCGCGTGTCACTATCACCAAACTCAAAGCCCAACGAGTCGGCCACGCCATTAGAGCTCTGAAACACAGAATCAGCATGCAGTCGATACATATTGCCATTATGCGAGCGCTCATTGGCATAGGAACCTTCCCCGAGTAGATGCAGGGTCTCACTCACATATCCCTGAAATCGAATAACTGTAGAATAAAACGTACGGTCCCGATCGCTGGGAACAAGCTCATTGTCTTTATCAACATGCCATCCAAAGACGGCACCCCAAAGAACATCCAGCCGCCTTGCAACAAGAGACACATGCAATTCGTTTCCGACATTGATCTGATACCGTTCATCGGTTAATTGCCCAATATAAATATCGTATGCCTCCCCCTTGTAAGTTTCCGTGGTCACGTTGTCTGGGTGCAATTTTTCATAATTTAAAAAGAAGTTATTCCACTTGATCGCCCCCAGGCCAAAGAGCCCGGCCTGAAAGACCAATTTGAATGAGTGAAACGTGGTTGGTGTTGGTTTCTTGAATAAATCTTGCGCATCGGGATTTATATCGAAATAGCGTTGGAGAACCTCCCCACGAGCGTACTCAGCATAGCTCAGGCCCTCCGTAAAATGGGGCGCGTATTTATTTCCTTGAACTTCCGGCTCTAAACGATACTCCCCCCCCACCCCAAAACTCAACCAATCGCCCACAAATGCACGAAGAGCAGCCCCCGAGTTTATAATGGTACTATAGGAGGATCCCTTGTAACCAAAGCCCGCATCTCCAACACCGACAAGGAACTCGATAGGTCCAGGCTGATATCGAACCGAAAGGCCTGCAGTACGCAAGAAAAGTTGCCCCAACCGATAATCATAGAGGGCAAGATCATCTTCATAACTCTCAAGGGTTCCCAGTTGCCACGTGACGTCCTTAAAGAGAAGATTTCCTGCTTTCACGTAGAGCTGTGAGACGCGATAATTTGCAAGAGTTCCATCTCCACCATCAATACTCGCCAAACTTCCGCCCTCAACTTTGAAGTGCAACGCAGACCACAACTCCATTG
>CAXGXL010000157.1:0-7387 GCA_964013555.1 uncultured bacterium | reverse complement strand
CATGGAAAAAACTCCTAATAAAAGGCGTTACTAACCATGAGTGGCTGACAAATCAAGACGCTATTTAGCTGAAAACGGGGGTATTTGGAAAAATTAGGTTCAACTGAACTTCTTGATTAGCTTGACGATGGTCCGGGAAATCAATAATCGAGTCCTGGGGCAGCTCAAATCAATGCCCCAATGTGATTTTGTCTGAGAGCGGTGGCGCAATTGGCCACGTGTATGAGCGAGACAAAAAACAACTCCTTTGAAATCAAGGTGTTTGACGTACACTAAGAGGATGGTTCATGGCGAAAAAAGCGGTTGCCTACGATGAAAAGGCTATTCAGTCCCTGGACGCACTTGAGCATATTCGGCTGCGGACCGGTATGTATATTGGCCGAACGGGAGACGGTAGTCATCCCCTCGATGGGATTTATGTGTTGGTCAAAGAAGTAATCGACAACAGTATTGACGAGTTTATAATGGGCGTCGGCAAGCGAATCGAGGTCACTCTTGAGGATAATATATGCTCGATTCGTGATTTCGGTAGAGGGATCCCTCTTGGGAAAGTTGTTGATTGTGTTAGTGAAATTAACACGGGAGGGAAATTCAACGACGATGTCTTTCAGTTTTCGGTAGGGCTTAATGGTGTTGGTACCAAAGCGGTCAATGCTCTTTCATCCACCTTTGAGGTGATTAGTTATCGTGAAGGAAAGTACAAACGAGCGCGATTTGAGCGTGGTAAATTACTTGAAGAAAAGAGTGGCAAAGATAGTAAAAGTTCTAGTGGTACATTAGTGCAATTTGAGCCCGATCCTGAGATTTTCAAGAACTATGAGTGGAATCGAGAGTTCATTGATCGGCGCATGCGTTACTACGCGTTTTTGAACAGTGGTTTGACCTTGGTTTTCAACGGAACTCGTTATCTGAGTCGAAACGGATTGCAAGATTTACTTTTGTACGAGATGGGCGAAAAAAGTGGGTGCCTTTATGACATAGCTCATTGTAAGACCGACAAGATCGAATTCGCTTTTACTCACACTACAAATTATGGCGAGAACTACTTTAGTTTCGTTAATGGGCAATACACGAACGATGGTGGTACTCATCAGAGCGCTTTTCGCGAAGGGGTACTAAAAGGGATTAATGAATTTTCAGGGAAGAGCTTTGCAGGAGAAGATGTCCGGGAAGGAATTATTGGAGCTGTAGCGATTAAACTTCAGGAACCGGTTTTTGAGAGTCAAACGAAAAACAAATTAGGTTCAGGTGAAGTACGGTCTTGGGTGGTCCCTGCGGTTAAGGAGGCTGTGTTGGTGTGGCTTCATTCTCATGAGAATGAAGCCAAGAAACTGATAGAGAAGGTCAAGCAAAACGAGCGAATACGAAAAGAGCTTTCGGCGATTAAGAAGGAGGCCCGCGAGCGGAGCAAGAAGGTTGCTATTCGAATCCCAAAACTTTCTGATTGTAAGGTGCATTTGGGTGATGTGAAAGACCGCCGCCACGAAGACACCATGATATTTCTTGCCGAGGGGGATTCCGCGGGTGGTGCGATGATTCATTCTCGGGATGTCTACACTCAGGCAATTTTTGCTCTAAAGGGAAAACCGCTTAACTGCTATGGACTCAAGCGCGATGCAATTTATAAGAATGCAGAGCTTTACAATATTATGCGGGCGCTGGGGTTAGAAGATGGAATGGATGGGTTACGGTACAATAAGGTCATAATCGCAACGGATGCCGATGTCGATGGAATGCACATTCGGAACCTCTTGCTCACTTATTTTCTTCATTACTTTGAGGAATTGGTAACCCATGGTCACGTCTATATTTTGGAAACTCCCTTATTTCGGGTGCGAAATAAGAAAGAAACTCGTTATTGTTACAGCGAGGCCGAAAGGGATGAGGCGATAGAGGAGTTGCGAAGCCCAGAAATTACACGTTTTAAGGGGTTGGGTGAGATCAGCCCTAAAGAATTTGGCCAGTTTATTGCAGAGGATATTCGTTTGGTGCCGGTTACAGTTCACAACCTCGCTGAAATTCACCAAACCCTAAAATTCTACATGGGCAAGAATACCCCTGAGCGTCGTGATTTTATCGTTAGTAATTTGATTTCAGATTTGGTGTAAACAATGAGTTATTTAGAACCGATTATGCAGCAGAACTTTCTGGAATATGCGAGTTACGTCGTCGTAGACCGCGCTATTCCTGATATTAGAGACGGCTGTAAGCCCGTTCAACGCCGTATTTTGAATACTCTATTTGAGGTGGATGACGGCAAGTTCAATAAGGTTGCCAATATCATCGGTGAGACGATGAAATTGCACCCCCACGGAGATGCTTCAATTGGTGCTGCCTTGGTCGTTTTGGCTAACAAAGACTATTTTATCGAAAAGCAGGGAAACTTCGGAAATCCAACGACGGGGCATTCGGCCGCAGCGGCGCGATACATCGAGTGTCGATTGACGCCTCTGGCAAAAGAGACGCTTTTCAATAAAGCACTGACCGAATACCAACCCAGCTACGATGGGCGCAAGCAAGAGCCGCTCTCATTACCCGTGAAACTGCCTGTTGTTTTGATGCTTGGGACAGAGGGGATTGCGGTAGGAATGTCTACTCGCATTCTCCCCCATAACTTCAAAGAGCTCCTTAGGGCGCAGATCAAGATCTTAGAAGACAAGCGATTTAAGCTCCTTCCTGATTTTCCGCAGGGGGGAATCATGGATGCTTCTGAATATGCTGATGGCAAAGGGAAAGTTAAGGTACGTGCCAAGTTGGAAACTGACGGAGACAAGCGTATCATTATTCGCGAGATTCCGTTTTCGACGACTACCGAGAGTTTAATCGCCTCTATAGAGGCAGCAGCCCAGAAAAATAAGGTCAAAATATCGACGATCAATGATTTTACAACAGAAAAAGTTGAGATTGAATTGGTTCTTCCTCGCGGTGTCTATGCTGAGGACGTTGTTCCACAGCTCTACGCCTATACGGATTGTGAAGTAAGTATCAGTTCTAACCTTCTGGTTATAAAAGATCGGCATCCCGAAGTTATGACTGTGCGGGATTGTCTACGGGAGCTAACTCATCAGTTAAAAGAGACTCTGCGAGCTGAGTTGAAATATGAATTGGAGCAGTTAGAGAATCGTCAGCATTGGTTGACCTTGGAGCAGATTTTTATTGAGAAACGGATCTACAAGCGAATCGAAAAGGCGAAGACAGAGGAAAAAGTTTTTACCGAAGTCTACGCTGGAATGAAGCCCTTCAAGAAGCACTTCATTCGAGAGATGAACGACGATGATGTAAAACGTCTCTTGGAGTTGCGAATTCGAAGAATCTCTGCTTACGACATTGCGAAGAACAGAAAAGATCTGGATGACATTGTCGCTGCGATAAAGAAAATCAAAACGAAACTCAGGAGTATGGTTAAGACGACCATTAGCTATATTCAGGGTCTGCTAGATAAATATGGTAAGGACTACCCTCGCCGTACCAAAGTAGATACCTTTGAAGTAGTAGATAAGAAGTCGGTTGCCCGTCAGAATATCAAATTAAACTTTGATAAGAAGACAGGCTTTTTCGGGTCGGGAGTTAAGGGGAAAGATGCGTCGTTTACAGTAAGCGAGTACGACGTTATTTTGGCTGTAAGCAACGATGGCACTTATCGCCTGATGACTCCCCAGGATAAAATTCTTTTGCCGAAAAAGGTCATTTATTTGGAAGTATTCAATCAGGAAGATGGCATAGAGTTTACAGTTATCTATCGTGATAAAATGAAGATTGCTTTCGGAAAGAAAATTCATATTCATAAGTTCATTCGAAATAGAGAATATCGATTGATTAAAGACAAGGCGGGTAAGTTAGACCTTCTCATTGAGGGGCACAGCGAAGCGAAGTTATTGATGGACTACGTTCTCGCTCCACGTCAAAAGGTGAAAAAAGGCTCATTCGATTTGAGTGAACTTGAACCGACTTCCATCACTGCTAAGGGAGTGCGTCTTGCTCCGAAGCCGGTGGCAAAGATGAGGCTGGGCAAATAGCAGAACTTTGCTAGTTTCCACTATTTCTATTTCTCATAAGTGTTTGCATTGGTTTCTCCTCGCCACGTGATTGAATTATTGCGGGACTTTCAGGTAACCTATGGAATAAGATGCGTAAGAAATAGGAGGGAACAATGTCCGGTGCTTTGGATATGTATATCTTGGGACCACTCAAGAAAATCAAGAAGGAAGGTTTTTTTGAAAAGCTGGTCACTATTTTTGATGAAGATTCCCGACGGATCTACGCCGAGATTAGCGAGGCTGTCGCTGCTGGTGAGAGCTCAAAATTGGAGGAGGCTGCTCATTCACTTAAGTCTGCTTCAAGCACTATTGGGGCTACTGCGGTGTCCTCGCTCGCTCACGAATTGGAACTTTTGGGGGCTGGTGGAACAACGAGTGGAGCATCTGAGGTTTTGAAGCAATTGGAGAATGAGCTTACCCAGGCGCGGGACGCTCTTAAGAGTCTTCTTTAGTTGGGTGCGAGTTCTCTTGTCACTCGTTTGGACTCTTCAATCAGACTTTCAAGGATCTCCGGGGCGGTGTCCAATAGTGTTAGTGCACCTGCCTGTTGAAGGTCTCGGGCTAATCGGACTACTCGAGGCGCTCCGATGATCAGTGAGACTCCTTTGAGGTTATTGGCTGCGTTTTCCAATTTGTTGGAGTCGGATTCTTGGATTGCCTGTCGTATTTCGTCTATTCGGCTCGTTAGTTCTCGAAGATAGAGACTTACGATCCGTGTGGATCGTTTTGCGATGGGTGAAATACTTGGTTCGTGGTGGGATTCGACAGTGGTTGCGTCGTTCTGGCCGGAAAGTGTTCTTTGGGGAAGTGGGAACCAGTTCTCTAGAGCCGAAGTCAGCTGGTGCGTAGTTAACGGCTTGGCTAAGCAGTCATCCATCCCTGCGATCAGACATTTTTCGCGGTAGCCCGCGAGTACATTCGTTGCTACACCAATGATGGGGGTGTGACGAGACTGTGAACTCTCTCTCGCTCTGATCTCCTTGGTTGCATCGTAACCGCTCAGATTGGGCAGCATACAGTCCATTAGGATGATGTCGTATGGTTCTTGAAAATGCATGTCTATTGCAACTTGTCCATTGCTAGCACTTTTTACTTGGCACCCTAACCCGGTTGCCAGTTCGACCATAACCTCTTGGTCGACGAGATTGTCTTCAACAACCAGCAAACGTGGCGTTTTGGCTGAATCCGGCCTTCGCGCCATTTTGGACTCATAAAGGCTGTGACGGGTGATTAGGGACTGATCTGAACTCGGCCGCTGAAGGAGGGTCAGGAAGCAATCACGTAGTTGAGCGCCAGGAATGGGTTTGACGAGGTAACCGGCGAAACCTGCGTTATGTGCCAATTCTCCATGTCCGCGTTGGGGGAAGGTCGTAAGCAAAATTAGAGATGTGTCTCGTATGTCAGGGTTGTTCTTAATGAGCTTAGCAATATTTAAACCGGACATATCGTGAAGGTGCCAATCGACGGTGAGAAAGTCAAAAGGGTGTTCGGAATCTGCAGCCTCCTCGAGTATCCTGAGGGTCGATTGTCCATCCACACTAGTGGTGACATTGATTCCCCAACTTTCAGCTTGCTCTCTTAGGAGATCGCGAACGATGGGGTTGCTGTCGGAAACGAGTAATCTTTTACTCTGAAGTGCGGTGGAGTCGTGGGGCTTTAGCATTGGTATATGTGGTGAACGTTTGAGTTGGAGTGTGAACCAAAATTCGCTGCCTTTACCGACTTGGCTCGTTACGCCGAGGCTTCCTCCCATTAGATCGGCTAATTGGTTGCATATGGCGAGCCCTAGGCCGGTACCTCCGTGCTTTCGTGCAGATGTCCCGTCAACTTGTTCGAATGAGTTAAATAAGTTTTCTATTTTTGCTTTGGGAATCCCGATCCCGGTATCTTGAATAGAAATTTTTACGAATAACTCGTTGTTCGTCTCCCATTCTATGTTGGTTTGAACTGTTATAGTCCCCGTATCCGTGAACTTAATAGCATTTCCGATTAGGTTTGAAAGTACTTGACGAATCCTGCCCGGATCACCTTGGACCGCGTGTGGTAGTGACGCTGGGTTTGGAGTTACTAATTTTAGGCCCTTGAGTTCAGCAAGCGGAGTGAATTGCTCACAGAGGTCTTCAATGGTTCGATCGAGTTGAAAGTTGATGAGTTGGAGGTTTAAACTACCTGCATCTATTCTTGAAAAGTCTAGGATATCGTCGATCACATTTAAGAGTGAATCGCTTGAGTTCCTAATAGTTTCTGCGTAGCGCCTTTGCTTTGGGGTCAGGTTGGTACGCAGGAGGAGCATGGTCAATCCAATAACTCCATTCATGGGGGTTCTTATCTCGTGACTCATATTGGCGAGAAATTGATTTTTTGCTTCCGTCGACCTCCAGGAATCTTCCAGGGCCCGATTGAGTTGATTTTCGACGGTTGTAATTGTCGCATCTTGTTTCTCTAATTCAACCTGCTGTCTCTTTATCGTATGTTGAGCATCAAGGAGTCTTGTTAGATTGCGAAGGGCTACCAGAAGCGGGAAGGGATTCTTAGGAGAGCAATGGAGCAATGCGAAAATAGTGGATTCTTCAATTCCATCGAATTTTTCGGTATAGGATGGAGGCGCGACGACAATATATTCTAGTCTTTTGTTCTTATGTTGCAGCTCCATAAGAAGGTTCATGAAAACTTCGTCTAGTATCGCTATATCCACTACGATAATTGTCGCACCTCTTAATGAGAACATCTCGATTTCAGTTTGTGTCGTCACCACGTGAACCGTATAGCCTGCTTGCTTTAGGATGTCCTCAAAGGATTCTTCTGCCGACTTTTCAGTTAAGTAAACTAGCTCTTTAGACACATCAATTAGGTTGGAAATCATAAATTAGCTCTAACTTTGTTGGGTGGCAGTAAGTTCTTTCTTTATCACTTCAAACTCGGTCTTTAAGTCGACCAGAAGAGATTCGAGTGCACTATCTCTATACTCTGATGGGTTGGCAATTGCTTTGGCAACTTGAAGCATTTTGGTTGCACCGACGGCTTGGCAGCTGGTTATAAGGTTGGTGACTTCATTTTCAATCTCGTGGATATTCTCGCTTTGTGCTGCACGGGAGAGGGCGGCAAGTCGGTCACTAACGTTGATCTCGAACATTTCTATCAATAGAGGAGAGCAGTCCGTAATGCTCTCTTGATGATTTCGTGAATTGGGTGATGGGCTAGCTAGAACTACCTGCGGTTTATCGGGTATCCATTTATTTAGGATGATGCCGATATTTTCAGGCGTTGCTGGTTTGGCTATATAGTCATCCATATCCGCATCCAGAGCCTTTTCGCGGTCACCGGCCATCGCATTGGCAGTCATGGCTATA
>CAXGXL010000156.1:0-7393 GCA_964013555.1 uncultured bacterium | reverse complement strand
CGAATACAGATGAGAGTTCAATTTAGTCGAAGAACCAAGATACCTAGGACCACCGAAATGGGAAGGTTACCGAGAGACTCTCATTTTGAAGGAATCTCCAAATGCCCCGTAACTCCAACTAATCGGATGCCGATGAGCTTGCTTGTGATTGAGACCAAAGTACCCAGGCAAAGTACAACGCAAACCCACAGCCCATACCGGGCAAACAATCGTAGAGTGCCCCGGACAAATTCAGCCCATAGCGCCAAAATAACACCGCCCCAACGCCACCTAACATCATCATCATGGCAACCCAACTTGGCATCTCTTTTCCCAAGGCGCGAACCACCAAGAGGGGCCCCAGACCCGAGGCCAAACAAGACCATGCCAAAACAACAAGTACAAACACCGATCCGCCACTAAGCGCTACACCCAACATGCTAAGCGTGATGGCTACGGTCGCCAATTTTACCACCGTATAATTCTGAGCGAACTTCGGAAAAATGTCCTGAGTTAGCGCCGCCGAGCAACAAAGAAGCTGAGAATCGGCCGTCGACATCGTAGCCGCGAACAAGCCAGCTAAAATAAAACCCACTAAAATGGCAGGTAAGAGCTCCTGAGCCAACATAGGCATTGCCAATTCCGCATCGAAATTGGCACCACCGCTCAAAAGAGCACGTGACGCCAAGCCCACACCCACGGCAGCTAAAGCAAAAAGCACGTACCAAATAATATAGATTCGACGAGCGACCGCTATGCTATTTGGATCCTTCAAGGTCATGGCGCGAACCATGATGTGCGGCTGGCCGACAACTCCAAGCCCCGCCGCTATCCAGCCAACCAAAAAGAGACCAAGTCCCCAAGGAAGATTCTCAGGAAAAATGGCGACGAGGTTAGGATCGATCCCCTTTAGAATGGATAACATTCCCCCTAACCCACCACACTTTAGCAAAGCGACAACAAAGAGCATCACCATCGCGACAATCATAACCACCGCTTGCACGGCATCGGTCCATATAGAAGCTCGAATTCCGCCGGCAAAGCAATAAACCATAACGATAATAGCCCCTAAGATAGCGCCGATAGAATAATCCCATCCAAACAAAACATGCAGGGCTTTGCTCCCAGCGGTAAGCTGTGCGGCTGCGTAGATCCCTAAGAAAATGAGTGTGATAAGTCCCCCAATGAGAGTTACCCAACGTCCATTGGAAATGCCACTTCCCAGAAAAGAGGGAATCGTAAGCGCCCCTTGCTTCTCAGATTCACTGCGCAAGCGTTGTGGAATCCCCGAAAGCCAGCCTAAATAGTCACCCAACACCCAACCAGCCATGAGCCACATAGAAGAAAAACCCTCGCTGTAGGTCGAGCCAATTAAGCCAACAAACATAAATCCGCTATTATTGGTAGAAACAGCAGAAAGAGCCATTAACCAAGGGCTGACTTCGCGACTCGCAACCAGATAGTCACCCGTGGTTGCCCGTTTCCTGCTAGAGGCATAGATTCCAATTCCCAAAAAACACAACAAAAAGAAAACAAAACTTACGGCAACTGGATTCATCTTCGTCATCCCCCAACAATCTTGGCAACAGCCAATCCAACTCCGGTAAGGCTATCACCGGCAATAATGCCAGCGGCTAGCACAATCAAAAAGCGAGTTGACCAATCTTTGTACTTACTAAATAGCCCCCAGGCAATCACTCCCCCCAAGGCCATTGAAAGAGAATAGTAAGCAGGAATCACAAATGCGAGCCCAACGGCAGTCGGACTTGGAACCCACACTCCCATTTTTTTAGGAAGTACTTTCTCCAAAACGGCCGCCACAATCCCAAAAACTCCGCCCCAAATCATTGCCGCGGTCGCTCCGGCTGGAAGATTCTCAACTCCACCTTGGAAAAGTTCAGCAACAGCTTTCCATTGCACCACCGCTGGCATTGCCCAATCCGGGTCGTCCCAAAGAACTTGAAGCTGACCCGCATCGCCCACCAAGACCATGTATCCTAACGAGCCGCAAATTGCTCCCGCTAGTACCCCTGCGAACTGGGCGTAAGTCTGCTGACGTGGGCTAGCGCCAATTAACAAACCAGTTTTCATATCGTGTAATAGATCCGCACACTGGCTTGCTGCTCCCCCGGTCACATTTGCAGCCATCAAATTTGCACTCACGTTGCCACTTTCCACCACACCAAATGTTAGTTGAGTCACTTTACCCATCGCACCTACGGGAGTTATTCCCGTTTCACCAGAAACCCGAGCTGCCACGATGGCCAATACAAAAGTAAGGAGCACACCAAAAGTAGCCAATCCCCACCCAATGCCAAAAAGAGAGAATTGAAGAACAACAGAAACCACACAAACCAATCCGATTAAGGAAAAATACACCCGACCAGGAACCTCATCCGTAATCTCTCCTACATCATCCGCATTAGCGCCTCCCTTAAAAGCCGCGAGTACCGACCGCCAAGAAAATCCAAATGCAGTTAGCGATGCCGTCACCATCATCGCTACCCCTGGCCACAAGAGCCAGGTAACCAGCTCCTTAAACCATCCTTTGGCGCCTTTCGCCTCTAGCCACGTTGCACTGTTAAGCATCACTTCAAGAGGTGCGCCATCCACCGTTAGCTGCCCAGAAACCCAACCCGATTCAATCGCAACCGGTCCAAGAATGCACCACGCAACGACTGCTCCCAATAGCATCGAAACTCCGGCCCTCACCCCCACCAAAGCCCCGACCGCTAAAAACAAGGGGCTAGGACTCATAACCATGGTAAGATTCTTCAAACTCGACGTGCCCACCATTCCTGGAAGAACCAGGTTTTTGACTCCTGCAAATTTAACCACAAGCTTCGCACCAGCGCCCACCGCAATACCGATAGACAGCATTTTCACGCGCACCATGGCTTCGGTCCCACGAGCGTACATTTCCTTAATTGTCTCGCCAGTAGCAATACCGTTCGGAAAAGGAAGAGCATCTTTAATGAGCATCTGTTTACGCAACCCTATCGCAACAACCACTCCAACCAGCGAAACCGAAAGGGTCCATAGAGTAAGCTCCACTAAAGACATCTCGTTGCCGGTTATCAAAGTCCAAGCCGGAATGGGTGCCACCAATCCGGCCGAAGAGATAGAAGCGGCGGAGGACGCCGCCGTTTGATTGATGTTGTTTTCAAGCAACCCCCACTGCCGAACACCCGCAAATCTGGTGGCGCACTGATAAAAGCCGTAACTTAACAAGGCTGCTGTTATGGACATATTAAAGCCCCAACCAATCTTGAGCCCCATATAAACATTACACAAAGATAAGATTCCGCCCAAAAACATTCCTGTGCACAGAGCTCGAATCGTCAATTGAGGTACACTTAAGTCTAAGGTTGGATATTTCGGGTTAGCCGTGTCCATCTTCGAGCCTCCTATGGAAACGAGGGTATAGTTCGTTGGGCTCCAAATTTCCAAGAAAAGAAATCTATTCAAGAATTAAAAAAACAACGCCCCTAAGGAATCGGCAAACTGCATTCCCAATGGGGTCGGTCGAACACAGTCGTCTTGCACAACAACCCATTCGTTTTTCAGGGCCTTCTCAACTCCAGGAAGAATCCAATTACGTAGCATATCGGCTTCAAAACGGGTCAACTTCACCCCTTCCTGGGTCCGTAATCCAACCATAAGACTCTCTTGTGCCAATTGGACCGAGGTCAATTTTTCAAGCCACTCAGTGCTTACTTCTAGCTCTGGTGGCTCCGTTTTTTCGCTTCCCCAATAATCAATATAATGCTTGATATCTCTCAATGCTTCAAATCGAATTCCCAATTCCCATCCCTTGCGTGTAAAGCTATGGGCGCCAGCCCCTACACCCAAATAAGGTACTCCAGTCCAATATGCGTGATTATGTTTGGAGCGAAACCCCGGCCTAGCATAGTTCGACACCTCATAGTGCTCGAATCCCGCAGACTCAAGTCTTGATTCGATCTGCAACATCATCTCTGTCTCAAGGTCATCTCCGAGAGCAATCAGCCTCCCCGATTTCCGCCATCGTTCAAAGGGGGTTCCCTCATGATAGGTGAGGGCATAAAGCGAAATATGCTCGGGGCCAGAATCAAGCACACAATCAATCTGTGAATTCAACATCTCCATTGTCTGCCCCGGAAGTCCAAACATAAAATCCACACTTATATTATCGAAGCCCGCTTTTCTGGCCATCTTGAACATTCGAAAATTGTCACGGGCCGTGTGGCCTCGACCTATTACTTTCAATAGGCTCTCTGTCGTCGACTGCCACCCCAAACTAAGGCGATTGACTCCGATATCTCGAAGTTTCTGCAGAGACTCCAAGTCAATGGTTCCCGGATCAGCCTCTAAGGTAATTTCCAGATCTGGTTCAAATTCAACAGATTGCCTGAATGTACCGAGCAAACTCTCTATTCGCTCCGGAGGGGCCAGGGAAGGCGTGCCTCCACCAAAGTAGATGCTCCGAATAGCACCGGATGCAAGCCGACGCCGCGAGTGCCACTCACCTTCTAAGGCCTGAAAATAGTTACTCCACTGACTCGAATTACTTTTGCGATTCAAACTTACATTAAAATCACAATAAGGACAGATTCTCTGGCAGTAAGGAATGTGAATATAAAGCCCAAATGCAGACATCCTCAACCACTAAAGTCTAACGCCAACAACTCTAAGGCTCCCTAAAAGCATGACAATTCGTGCTTGCTCCGCTGGTCCCCCCTCTGCCAACTTGATGTGTGTAGCATCTGCCAGAGGCTGGTTCCAAGTAGGATCTACCGCATACCATTGCTTCCCGATTTTTACTTCCGCCCAGGCGTGCCATCCAAACCCTTTTCCCGCTGGCCAATAAGCTATCCCTACGGCGCTACGAGCTGGGATACCAATCGCCCGCGCTAGCGCCACAAACAATACACTATGCTCTGTACAATCACCTCTTCCACTCTTTAATGCCTCCATCGCATTGCTAAACGAAGCCACGTATTCGTCCTGAATGTGAGTGTAGACAAAAGACACAAGCCGCTCGACGGCTGTCCAACTGTCCTTGGCGTTTCCTATTGCCTGGTTGGCAGCCTTAATAATCTCTGCTTCGCCACTTTGAATAAAAGGCGTTGCCTCAATATATTTGCCTTTGTACTCTCCCTTTGCCAATTCGATCCGTGGCGGAGTTCCATCAATCTTCAATTTAAGAGTTGTCATCTTCTCGTTCTTAGAAACCAACAAACGGGCAGAGCTCGGGAAAGCAAAATCCTCAAAGCCCTCGAAATCCACTTCCAGCCTCGACAACTTTTCGGGTCTAGAAATCGGACTCGGAGTTTTGACCACTGCAGAAATAAGAAGGTCTTGCTCGTAATCTAACTCTTTTGCCAATTGCTTGGGCTCGAGCCTAGCAACAAAAAATCCGCCCACCTTCGTTTCCAAGAGAGTGCCACTACTATCGTACATGCTTTGCTCCGAAAGTCCCATTTGTGGGTACTTGGATTCGAGATTGATTGTATCAACCTCGACTCCACCGAAAACCTTGGTGGTAATCGACAAAATGGAATGTTCAATGGTAAGTAATTGCAAAGCAGATGGGTCAAAGCGCTTGATGGTAACTGTCTTGCCCATTTGAGGCTTGGTCAAAAACTGGTGTAAATTTCGCAAGTCTTCCAAAGTCTCCGCCGCTGGAACCCTTTTCTTTGTAGTTACTTCCCCGGCAGTCACAGAAAGCTCCAATTGTTCTCCCACTCGTTTCCCCTCGACCAAAACACTGCCGGTAGCTGAAACCTGTGAAAAACGGATGGCGGTCATTACACCATCCGAGCTACGGTAAGAACGTTTCTCCTCCAAGGTAAGGCCCGAAACAGTCCCCATGCCCGTGATCTTCGCCTCCATCTTCGTGAAAGCCTCCACGGTAGTATCCGTGGCTGACAAGTGACTGTTCATCCACCCCATTTTCGAACCATTGAGATAGATCCCATAATAGAGATTTTCGGCCGCCAAGCCCCATTTCTTCAAGCCTTGTTCACTAGAAGGCGCCTCAATGGGTCGACTCGCGGGTCGACGCTCTTGATTCTCTTCACCCACCTTCACTTTACGCGAATTCAAGTCCGATGACGGTTGCTCTGGCTGACTACATGCGCCCAGCGCAAAAGCAACCCCAAGTCCCAAAAGGCATTTATTTTTTATGGTGTTCCAAATCATAGGTTGTGTCTAACTGAGAGCCGACTAGCTGTAAATCCCAACCAACAACAATTATCCGCACCCTGCCCTCTTGCCCAAGATTCAAATCAGCACTCGCTATAAACGACTGAATCCGAGAACTGCACTTCGTCTTTGTCGAGCCATTGGCTCTAGAGCGGTTACAATCTTAATCAATTGTTTCTCAGACCGACGTGCAAAGCGGATAAACTCCACCCCTATCCCTGCCCGTGAATCGTCATGCCTTCTACTCAAATCAACTCGAACCACTTTCCCAATAACCTCAATGGCAGAAGAAAAGCGTGGAAAATTAAGTGCTATTCCAACTTCTATCCCCACAGGGGGGATTTGCGGAGAATAAAGCAATACTCCCCCTCTAGATAAATCGGCCGCCAAAGCGTCAAAAGTGCGCCCGCCGTACCGCAAAACTGCATCTACAGCAACCGGATAGCGCGTAAACGCACGTCCAAACATTCCTTGGACCTGCAAGGTATTCAATGCATCTAGCAGATTCGAGGTGCTTTCAAGCCGAGAATAGAACAAGACTTGACTTAACTCATTTAATTCTTCGTGGCTTATAGGTTCGTCAGGCGTCAGGCAAAGAAATGGTAGAGCCGCAATACCCGGCTGAGACCGATAAATCCGAATAAAATCCCATTTTGCGTTCTCTAAATTATCCCAAATAACAACGTGAAAACTCCGAAACTCTAGTTGCCGAAGAGCTTCGCTCGTGCTTGACACAAGCTCGATTTTCATCCCCGCCTCTTCTAAGAAATAAGAAAAGGAGCGGGCAAATTCCCCATCGCCTGCAATAAATAATATCTTAGGACTATTCTCCCTCACTAATCCCAAAGAAGGACTCTCAGCCTCCTTTCCAACATCCTTCGGATTCGCGGCCTCTCTTATAGCCATATTGACCCGCGTCAACCGGTAGGGCCTCAAGAGAATGTCCCTAGCATTAAGTTCTATCGCAAGAGCTGCAAATTCACACTCATAGTGGTCGGTAGCCATAAGAACAGGAACTCCAGGGAACTCGTTAACAAGTTCTTTAGAATCAGTGAGTATCTTGTCGTGCTTAGCACCAGCAAAGATCAGAAGCTCGGGTCGGCCGGTTGCCAACAAGTCACGCAGCGCGGAAATCGATGTCACCCTCGAGACACAACCATGTTCTCTCTTTAACAACTTGTACAAAGATTCAACGTTGTAGTCCGAGCTAGACACAAGAGCTATGGAA
>CAXGXL010000155.1:0-7396 GCA_964013555.1 uncultured bacterium | reverse complement strand
AACATAGACGGTTGCAGGAATACCCAATTTTCTCGCCCCAGAAGCAACTCCGAGTCCATGGTTACCACTGGATGCTGTGACTACTCCCTGCTTTTTCTCTTCCGACGAAAGCTTGGACAATTTGTTGAGGGCACCTCTAGCCTTAAATGAACCGGTCAATTGTAAATTTTCTAATTTGAGATAAACTTCTGCTCCGGTTTGATTACTCAACAAACGCGAGTATTCAGTAGGAGTGCATCGTAAGTGCGAGCGCACGATTCGTTCTGCATCGCGAATAGAATTATACAAGGTCATACCGACTCCTGGTGAGAAAGATGCTTTTGGGGCGTGGGTATTCAGTTTTTTCCACGACTCGTTTGGGAAATAGAACCTGAAATCCGTAGGTAGTCAATGGCCGAGCTCCTCTCTTAAAGCCAAACGAAAGAGCCTTTATTCCAAGGAGACTCGGGTTTTAAGATGGGGACGGAATATCGAAGCTGGTGGTCTGAAACGACGAAGGATTGGTAATTTTAATCGTTCTTTCTGATTTGAAATCGACCGTTTAAGGGCATGGAATCCAATTTACATGATAGGCTACCATCCCGATTGGTCCAGGCTACACCGACTCTATCCCAAGCGGGTTTTTGTTCCTCTCCTCGTTCCCGCACGAAATAGATTGTGTGTGTGGGCCTATGTGGATTGGGGCCTTCCATTTTAGCTTTGGCTCGTCGATTGAACTCTTCACTAAGTTCTTTTCCATCTAATTCGCTGAGGGCGTCGTTGGTATTGGTCATAGGGTGGTTGTCAATCTTAATTGATTTGGTCTGAATTGGCTTTTACTTTGAATGCAACGAATATCGAAGTTTCGAAATCGCCCGGCTCGGGAGCATTGGAGCCAAAAAGTTTTTTCATTAAAAGACCACTGGGTTTATGAGCTTTCACTTAGAAATTTTTCAATGGCGGTATTGGTTTTATGAAAGTTGGGGGTGATTAGAGCGATAATGAATTTCTCCAGTTGCGGGGTTAGCTTGCCGGCGAGGAGGCGTGGTACTCCAATAGCTTTGGCATTAAGGCTTAAATCTCCCTGAATGGTCAACTCCATGGAGTTGTCATCAATAACTTTGAAGGTGTTTTGGCCTTTGCAACTGACTGCTTCTTTCATGAAGAAGGTTTGGATTAGCCAATCACACGTGTAGGCATCACTGTTCCATGTGGCGAAATCGAACCACTTTAACATATCGGGTTTGATTATAGATTGGGCTAATTTAGGAATAGGGGCATCGGCATACCAGTGATTTTCAAACTTAACGATATGTGGTTCGGGCTCATCACGGCGGACAACATCGATTTTTTCAACGTTGGGAAGATGGGGAACCATTTCCTTGAGGTTGTCACGATAGGCTGTGAATACCTGATCCCGGGAATAATTTAGGGTGGATACAACGTGAATTTCCATGGTTTTCTCCTTCTAATGGGGATAGCCTTTTATCTCTTTCTCGCCAAGTAACAAACCCTCTTTTTTATAGGTGCCGACCTGGTGAAAAGGTATTCTATTCTAATGGTTTACGCTGATTTTATCCTTCAGTTCGGGAGCCCTTGACCACAAGTCCATAGATTCATAGTCATTAACGATGCCTTTTATTAGAAGAAATGGTTTAAATTTGTGGTTCGAAACGAAGGGCTCCTCTGGAAGCCCCGTGGTTCTGATTATGGGACTTGGTGGAAGAGGTCTTTTTTGGGAACCTCAAATCGAAGGACTTCGGGGGAATCATCAAATTTTGTATTTCGATAACCGTGGGGTGGGAGATAGCGATTGTCCGGATGGCGGCGTGACAATGGTAGAGATGGCCAGTGATGTAGCAGCCTTAATGGATCATCAGGGCTGGGAGACTGCTCATATTATTGGAATGTCGATGGGAGGAATGGTTGCCCAAGAAGTTGCACTGCAATTTCGACACCGGGTCCGGAGTTTGACGTTGATTGCAACGACTGCTGTGGGAATTCGCGGAGGGCTTTCTACTCCGAGTGCATTGCCTATGTTTTTTGCTACATTTTTTGGTTCAAAGACCTCACGCAAGAAAGCCGCGGGGCAAGTTCTCTTTCCTGCATCAGTTTTGAGGGATGGGGCCGAGAGTATTTTGAATCGGGTGTTCCAACGAAAATTCAATCCGAAGATCTCAGTAAAGGGGGTTTTGAGTCTGGTGCAGGCGGTGGTTTTTCATAATACAGAAGCTAGTCTGAGTCAGTTGGAGGGGCTACCAACTCTGGTTGTTTGGGGAGAAAAGGACATTTTGATTTCTCCTAAAGAGGCGCGTAGGTTGGCAAACTCTATTCCGGGAGCGAAGGTCATTTCTTTTGAAAATGCGGGCCATGGAATCAATTGGCAATGCTCCGACGAACTTAATCGGGCGATAACATCGCATTTAAGTGGAGTTGATCAGGATCTGAAAAGAGCAAGTATGCTATCGTTGGCAAGAGCAGGGAAAAACGCTCTTTAGCTTAGAGCACATATTTGACCTGCTTTAGATTTCCAAGAGCTTCATAGGCATCTAGAACGGAGTCGGCAGATGGGGCAATTACGGTTATACTAACCGAGATGTGCTTTTGCTCTTTGCTTAGGCGGTGGGTTGTTTCTTGGATTTCAAAATCCTTCAGGGCTTTTTCAATCGTTTGGATAAAGCCGTCTTGATTCTCTCCGATAATTTTGAAGAGATAAGGTCCAGGAAACGCATGGGCTGCTTCTAATTTTTCAATAAATGCACTTCGATCTGACATAAGAAGGTGCTGCTACCGGCTCGGATCCAAAATATCAAGTTATTTCAAGCCTATTTAGTTCTTTATCTAGTTTGGGGGCAATATTCTTCTCTTAATCGTTCTTTATAAATGAGGAAAAGTTAAAAGTCGAACTTGCTACTTTTTTTAAATGGGCTTAGTTTGCTGCCTGGCCTGTCATAGGAGGAGCTGGATTTGGGCTTTGGGAAATAGATGCGGAATTCGCTAAAGGTCATCTTTTATTTTCAGAGCGTCCCGGCGGCGGAGAAATGAGTCATTACTGTGAAGGTTGATTCCTAAAACGCGAATTAGGAATACGGTCGCGAGATTGGGCGGTATCGTTGGGCTGTTTAGAATTTGCCTCGTTAGAGCAGGGTGTAGCGAGGTAGGCGATACCAACCAGGGAGTCGGTCAGTTGACTGGCCGGCTCCATGTTTTTCTCGGAGACAATATTTGGAATGGATCGAGTTTTTAAAGTGTGGGGTCGGTAGGTATTTCTGATGCCATGCGTCGCTCTAGAATACGATGGACTGAATTTGACATAGTTAGAAAGGATGAGCGCGGTGCGAACAAGAATAACTAAGAGAGGCGGTGTGTTGGTTTGTGCGGGCGTGGTGATTGCTGCCCTTATCTCATGCGGGTTTCCTACGGCAACAGAGTCCCGAGAAACCTCCAATGAGCCACCTATAGAGTCTGCATCTCAAGACTCTCTTCCAACGGATCCCAGTTCCGGAAATGGTGGTTCGTTTGAAAATGAGAATTCAGCTAGTAGTGATTCATCTATGGATCCCGATTCTGAAGAGAGCACGGAGGATTCGTTTGAAAATGATGGTTCAGTAGAGGACACGGTGAATATTGATCCTGATTCGAGTGGCCCATATCGCGTTTTTATTGAGGATGGTGTGGCTGTTCCAGGGGCTGACGGGCGAATGACCGAAGTACGGATATGTTCTCCTTCTGAGACCGGAGAAAGCCGAATAGCTAATGATAGATTTCCATTGATTCTGATTTTTCCGGGCTTTCAATTAGAGCGTTCTCAGTACGCGTCTTATTGCGATTTTTTCGCCTCGTGGGGATTTGTAACGATGACCACGACTTATTCTGAGTCCGGTTTTGGCATTGACCACGACCATTTAGCAAATGATGTAAGTCCCATGATCGATTGGGCCGTCAGTGCACAAGAGTCAATATCAGAGTCGATTGATGCGAGTGCGATTGGTGTCGGGGGGCATTCTTTGGGAGGAAAGATAGCCATAATGGCTGCTGGGCTTGACCCGAGGATTGGCGTGGTATTGGGATGGGATCCCGTTGAAGGGATGGGGCCTACAGTGATTCCGGAGAGAGTTCAGGCCATTGAAGCGCCCATGTTATTGATTGGAGAAACCCTTGATGCGGAGGGATTTTTTCAGGCCTGTGCTCCTGAGGATGGAAATTATGCTCGGTTCTTTGAGGCGGCACCCAATATTGCCTTGCAAGTGACTCTCAATGGGGCCGATCACATGGACTGGGTGGATGATCCGAGTTGTTTTGTATGTCGTCTCTGCAAAAGCGGGGAGCTTGATGATGCTAGGGTTAAAGCCTTCACACGCAGAACTTCGGTTGCGTTTGCCCGTCGTTATTTGATGGATGATGAATCCATGGACCGGTATTTGGTAGGCTCCATTATGGATGAAGACGAAGCGGCTGGCTTGGTTTCTATACAAGCGAAGGGCTTGTAGACAGAGGTCTTGGGCTATTTGAGCGCTCAACAAACGCCCGGATTTAGTCCCAATGAACCCCTTGATTAAAGAACACAAGAGAATGAGCCTGAGGTAGAGTGCCGATTCTTACGGTAAAGCTATCAATGAGGGGCTAGCAGCCTAGGAAAGCTAGGGAAGTAAATGAGCAGAAAAAACGGAGAAGAACTCGCGTTTCTTTAGTCGAGCACTTGAGTCGACGATTTAATTTGTTGTGAATTCAAGAGGCCGTCGACTAATGCATCTACTACCCAGTGCAAGTGATTTCGCCGCTCGAGCAGGGCTTCTTCTGATTGTGGAGACTTGTCCCAGAATGCTTCAAGGGCTGGGGTATAAGTGAAGTAGTTCATGATCGCCGATGAGAGAGTAACATAAAAGTGCCGCGCCGCTAGATGTCCTTCTCCGAGGTCTAGCTCTTTTAAAGCTTCTTTAGTCCAATCAATGAAGGGGCCGATGCTACGCTGCATAAACGAGATATAGTTTGTGCTTGAGTGAAGTAGCCCTTGAAGAAGCCCTGGGTATCGATTGTTGGTGACCATAAAGTCCAAATAGGAGTCAACTATGGTGTGAAACCGTTCTCGCAGGGAGCCTACTTTATAATCGGTTGCCTCGATCATGGCTCTATGGGCCGCGAAGTAGTTCTCAAGAACTCTCTCAAACAATTGGTCTTTGTTGCCGTAGTGGTAAAATACGGAGGCTTTATTAACCTCAGCCTCCAGAGCCACATCGTTCATACTAACACCGTCGTAGCCCAATTGTCCGAAGAGCTTATCTGCAGCTTCAAAGATACGGTCGGCGGTTTTGCGATTTATTCGGATACTATCTGTAGACATGATAACTCCCGGTTCATTCTAGCTGAGCATCGGGTGACTCCACCCCCAGCTAAACACCTATATGCTTCAAGTTTACTTACAACTTCCAACTTCATATGCTCGCGATCAACCAATCAATCGCTAAACCCTTGTACATTTAGTGATCAGAAATAGCCAATATTTGTATACCCAAGGGTGTGAGAATCTCTACCTTTGGGGCTCCGAGCCTACCTAAGATCTTATAATTACACGAATTTAAGGGAGCATAGCTTACTTGGCACGAGCGATGCAATAACTAGCGACATAATCGGCACTAAGAAGTACGTCGGTTAGAATAGAATAATTATTTTCCAATGGGAAGGAACCAAACCCACTTGGTGGCAGACAAAGGGTAGGGTTCTGGAGATTTGAATCTCTGCTTCCCAAAGCGGCGTTCCCATAAGATTCTTGATGGTTTAACGGTGGTGGCAACCGTATCAAGAATTATTCACGCCGATGGCCGGGTATTCGTACCCGGCCATTTTTGCGTTTGGCGCTTGGCTTCTTTTTAGTTGAATGGCTCATTTCTAAGCATCGATTTTATCCCTTTAGCTCAAGAGCTGCGTAGAGCAAGTCGCTGAAATTTGAGACTGCGCCGATGTGAGAGTCGATATAAAGCGGCTTTCTGTCTGTGGGTAGTTTCCTCACTTGGCTTTGCGTCCAAACCTTTGCCAATTCAAAATTATGGCCGCCTTCTTGTTTGGAGCCGGTCGTGGTTGCTCCATCAAAATCAACAAGCCATAACCGTTGCCTAGAATCAATCGTGCATCTGTGAATGTCAAAGCTTGGAATCGTGACATTCATTTGAGTCAAGAGCCAAAGCAATTGGATGCCTTCTTGACAATGTTGCAACCTAGATTGGTAAGACGGTTTTTTTCGATAGAATTCAGAAGCAGGGTGTCCTACCAATTCTACTGCAATATAGGGAGCGCCCTCCTTGTTTGTACCCGCATGGAGAAAAGGCGCAATTCCGGGTCCCAAGACTTCTGAGTGAATTTTAGCCTCTTTCTCAAAAGTCTCTGCTTGTTCGGGAGGACCTCTTCGAATCAGAACACGTTTTTGTTGGTCAAGCCAAAACCCGAATTCCATATTTGGGGGATTCTTGGAAGGTAGGATTCCTATTCTGCCGAATCGAGTGGCTTCAAGGGCACTTAGCCATCGATTTGGCTGTGCAAAATTCGGGTGGTGTGTTTTGACTTGATTGAGTAGCTTAATGGCCTTCTCGTCTGCTCGGCGGCTTAGAAATTGGGCTGCCCATCGCATTGCTAAGCGGCTGTGTCGTCTACTCTTTTGTGGGAAACTATCTAATAGCGTGCGTAAGACCTTGTCGGTATCTGTGGGCTTCTCTGAGAGTTGTAACAGGCATTCGAAAAACCGTTCTCGAACGGCTTCGGGATATTGAGCAATGGCAGCGTTATCAGTCGAGCAGATCAGGTTTAGTCCACGTTGTAGGTTTTTTTTGTCAGCTGGAACGTTATCTTCAATAAGAGCAGAGTAAACGGTTCGGATAGGGACGAAAAGCTCGTGGAGGTTGGGTGGTAGTCGCTCTGCTGAATGATCAAATGCAGCTCGAAACGATTCGCTTTGAAGCAGTCCAAAGAGCAATTGCGGCAGTTGGTTTTTGGGAAAGAGATCCATGATAAGATCTAGTACCCGGCTCATTTGGGATTTTGTCGCATTGTTGAAGTCGAGTCGCTTTAACCCAAGCGATAGCGCCTGCGTAGCTTCTTTGCGAGAGGAGGATTGGCGCAATGATTCCAAGAAGAGAATCAGAATGCCAATATCTGATGAGAATTTGATGACCCCCTGCAAGAGCTTAGTCTTAAGGCTCGCGTCGGAAATTCCTTCTAGGCTTTTCTCGACACATGCACGGTCGATTTTGCGCAGCAGGTGTAAGCACACCCCCCTTTCATTGGGCTCACGGCTGCCGTTGAGGAGTAGGTCTTCTTTGGCGTTTACTTTCAGATTGAAGCGTTTGCGGTTTCGAAGGAGAAATCGCAGATGCTCTTTCATTTCAAGTATTTCGTCGGCAGTCATGGGAGCATGAGGATTCTGACT
>CAXGXL010000154.1:0-7409 GCA_964013555.1 uncultured bacterium | reverse complement strand
TGAGCCAACGCCCCGCGAACCATACTTGATTCTCTTCTTGCTTGGGGCAAATCACCCCGAGGATCGGCAACAATCAAGAATCGTCTTTGAGAACCCACCACGTTTGGAACAAACTCTCCAGGAAGGTCTAGGCTATAAATTACTCCAACGGACTCTACTAACGGCTTGCCGTTTAAAGGTACATCGTGAAAATCTACCTTCCGTAAACTCCCGCCGAGAAAAAAGACAACCTCCTGTGCCCTCTCTATATATTCGACAAAAGGTAATAAGAAATGTTTTGAGATGCTGTCCTTGGTTAAATTCGTTGTCTCCGACAAGCCTAGAAACTTCAGATCAATCGCTTTAGAGTCTTGAGCAAACCCAATCCACCCCATTTCGTCTGAAAAAAAGTACGTCAGAAATAACTCAGCCTCACTAGGATTGCGCAACGTTTCACTCTCTTTTGTCCTAGTTGAATGGGTGCCCAATATATCAAGTGCTGCATCCAATGCTGAACGTGTCTTTTGAACTAACTTCTTTTGTCTATCCCTCGCTTTTTCAAGAGAATCGCCAGGAAAAGCCCATAATTCAGCTTGAAATTCCTCTAAAGACTCGCGTTCTTGATAGTAAGCCGCCATCGCTAAATCCCAGGCGAATCGTTCCGAGTCAGTTAATCCTTCGATTCGATGCCCTTTCAGAAGACCTCTCAAGAATCTATTTCTACTCTTCCGAACAACCTCTAGGGCTCCATGTAAATCCCCAGACTCCAAGAGAGACAAAACATAATCTTGGGTCGCTTGCTCACGTTTTGAAAAAAACAAGTCTCGACCAGCATCCATTGGAACCAACAAACTCTCGGTATCCAAATAAGTTTCGGCTCTACTAAATAATCTGTGGGCCTCTATTCTTTTTCCAAGAGCAGCATATGCCATTGCTTGACCAACGATCGCTCTCCACAGACCGGTTGGGTGGGTTACCGCTTTAGCAACCGATTCCATAGAGCGATAGTGCCTTCGGGCTCTTTCGTATTGCTTGTGCTCCATTGCCAACCTGCCCTCAATATCATGCGACCACAGTTTCTGGAGAATCGTCATCCTCCCCTTCACCAACCGTGCTTGATTCAAATAGTTGTGGGCTTTGTTGGTATTTTTTTCGTGCAATGAAACCAAAGCGAGATTGAGTAAGAAATTGATTTCTTCTTGTTTGTGACCTTTGCAACCGGTTCTTGCAAGCGTCAAGCCTTCGCTAAGCAGATCCGAGCTTCGACGCAGATAACCAAGCACTTCGTCACCCGAATGTCCACGCTGACCATCGAGTTCCATCAGGAGTTCCCAGCCATAGTTGAGGAGCAAAAACATCCTACTACAACCCGAACTTTCCTCGGGTAAATCTTTTAACCCTCTCTCAAAAAGTTCAATTGCGTCCTCAATCTTTCCGGTTGCGACCAAACTATGCGCCAAAACTTGATCAGAATAGCCGCGCAATCTCGGCTTCTTCATCCGGCGAGCTTCGTCAGAAGCTTTTCGCAAAGACCAAAATGCACTTCGGTGGTCTTCAGTTTTTCGAGCTAAGAGTCCCTGGTAATAGTTTATCAGGTAGATGCTATCGCTGTGATTCGGAAGTAAATGAGCAACCCCATTCAAGACGCTTCTAGCGGTAGAAAAGCGTCGGCCTTTTTGGATCAAGACATAAACTAACGCGGTACTGTCATTGATTTCCCCTGAGATATTTTTCGCCGCTCGGTGATAACTTATCGCTTGCCGATACAAGTCTTCTGCTAACTCCGAATTTCCTAGAGCCCGCTCAATTCTTGCCTGCAAACCGATTAACTCCGCCCTCCATCTATCTTGAAAATCAACCGTGTTCAGACCAATGAGTTGCAGCGCTTCCTCAAAAGCTCCCTGACGCTTCAATTCTCGAGCTTGCTCTAAAAGAGACGGAATTGGCTCCTCGGGTACCAGCAATAATTTATACGTTCCTCTATTTGCCTTTCGCGAATGAAAAAACTCTTCCACTCTTATCTCGCCCGCTCCTTCCGGCAAGAGAACCTCCAAGGAAATGCCGCCATTAACTCGATGATTCGGGGCGCTCACTTCCCGGTTGTCCACAAACACATTCAGCTTATTGGAGGTCGTTTTTACCCAAAAGGTAAGCTTTCTCTCGGACGGCACCTCACATCGAGGCCCCTCGAAAACCGCAGTGCAGCCTGAAAAATGAACGAAAAAATCAGATTCTTCAGAGTCGCCTGCCTGACTTGGACCCGTTGTGCAACTTAGATGGTAAAGCACTATACTCAAAAGTGCCAAGCCCTCGAACCTCACCCAACTATTTCCCATCCACAGATCCTCCAACATGTAAATGGAAGGACAATCGAAATATCTGCCAAGGTGAAGAAGGGGGAGCCGACTCTAAGTGGGGACTCCATTGGGCAATGGATGGTAAAGATCCAGCAGGAGCTATGATCACGGCCAGTTGGTATAGCCCCTCTCTTCTCGGAAACTTCTCGTCTACGACGGACTTGATACGAAAAGTACCCGATGAACTTCGAGAAACTGCTAGATTGACCTCACGAACCAAGTCACCTTCAATAAAGTAGGTGCGAATAGCAGTATCGACGTCTGTTACCCTCTGGGGACGTAAAATAATGTCCAATAGAGATCCCTCTGACAGTTGCGCGATGCTCTGCGCGGATCCATTCGAGTGAGAGCGTAAAACGCTATCGCTCGACCGAAGCTCAAAACCGTATTGCGGAAGAGAGCGATCTTGGTTTTCGCCTGACAATACGAATACAGCCAGCGCACACAAACTCAAGGCCGGCCCCCAAAAGACCATTCGCGGTGCAAAAAAACGACTCAATCGCTCTACCCATGATTCTTTTGGTAGCAGCTCTATTGGCTCATTTTGAACCTCTTCGGTTCCGGTTCTTCCCAGAGACTCCAGCACAAAATCCGTGGCAGACTCCTTAAAGCTCTCCCCCAATGGCGCAAATGCCTCAAACGCTCGCATCGCCTCAGCATCATCTTGGGCCAACTCCTGCAAGAGAGCCCGCTCGTCCGCACTTATGGTTCCATCAGACAGGCGGTCATAGGCACCATTGCTAATCCCCCCCAAATCCGATTCATCTTCTTGAGCGATGACTCTCATCTCTTCTAGTAAATCGTCGGAATTCATGGTCCAACCTCCACAACGGACATCTTTCGGAGTGACTCTAACTCCATTGCAACTTCTTCGTACTTGGCCTTTAACAATTTTTGGAGCCGACTCTTCCAGGCATAAACCGCTGAATCAGACATTCCCGTCTTTTCAATAACCTCATTAATTTCAAGTTCCTGCAAAAACAAAAGTTCGAAAAGGCGTCGCCCATTGGGCGTAAGAGCCCCTTGGGTACGGCAAAATACCTCTCGTAATAAATCACGAGAAAGCACCTGGCCTTCTACACTGGGTGTGGAATCCTCAAGACAAGTTAATTCAGTGTCTTCTGTAGGAAGTTCTGTAAAAGGGCTCTTGCGCTTCGACCGTAGGGTTGAAATCACAAAACGATGAGCTATCAAACCCACGTAGTTCTTGATTGACAATCCTCTGGAAGGATCCCACTTTCGCAGCACCTTCGCGCCATCTGCAAACAAAAGCGCAAAGACTTCTTGGGTCGTATCTGAAACTTCCTCACGAATTCGCCCGCCTACCGCGCTGCTTCCTTGCGCCAACAAAAGGCGCGCAACGCGAGCCTGAATAACCGGAGTAATAAGATCAATCAATTGTCGAACCTTGACTCGATCTCCTCGCAGCGCCTCATTAAGAGATTTTATTGAGTAGTCCTCTATCGCCCTAC
The DNA here is from genome assembly GCA_964013555.1 of uncultured bacterium. Lineage (GTDB taxonomy): Bacteria > Myxococcota > XYA12-FULL-58-9 > XYA12-FULL-58-9 > JABJBS01 > CAXGXL01. The sequence goes on along the minus strand of CAXGXL010000154.1, from coordinate 3,601 downwards.
TCGACCATTGAGCTTTATGTTCTGAATTCTCCTCGGTCAGAACTTCCATCCGAGTGCTCCTCGTCGTTTTTTGCTGAGTGCCAAGTGTCGATGGCTGAAATGCTATATGAGAAGAAAGTACGCAACACCGACTAAGTGTTTTTCGTTTACTCTCTTCTCGAAAAAAAGTGCTTTTTGCGAGTTTTGTACTTACCCCACGTGAGAACGTAAGAAGCATCACACTATCCTTAATTCACTTGCTCTAAGAGCAGAGAGCTTTCCCATAATCGTACGCCCCATACCAATAGAAATGGCATTAAGTCCCAAGGCAGCATCTACCTCTAATAGGTACAATTAAAGAGATCTCTTTGTATTGCGTATCTTCCCTTCGATATTCGCAACCAGGGACAACTTTCTGACAAAAAAGATTCAAAAAAATGCGATTGGTGAAGATCCTCCATAGAACGACCATTGAATTAAGCGAGAATAACTTTAGTGCTCCGAGCTCTGCTCATCCAAAGTCAAAAAATGCAGTAGTCCCAGAAATGTGCTTGAATACCTCCAAAGGAGAGCCGATGAATAAATATCAAGTGAAATTCAACCTACCGCTTTGGGTACTATTGGGAATTCTTACTTCTTGCTCAGACAATCCCGAGAGCCCCTCTGCCAACAATCCAGCCACGGAGCCCGCAAGCTCTGACCCAGCGGTCAAAGCACTTCCTTGCACCCCATCCAACCAAGGAATTTGTGAGTGCAGTAGCGAAGAAGGCTTCACCACCTACACCTTAGATGTACAAGATCAACAACGCTGTTTCACAACGTACGTCCCACCGAGCATGGCCAATAAAAATGGACCTCTTGTAATCGCCAACCAGTGCTATGCCCAAAATGCCCTCGGAGCCTCCGGATGTCGTACCGGTAGTCCTGCTTGGCAAGCAGCAAACGAATATGGTTTCACATTGGTATGCGCATCTTCTACCGATGGAAATTGGGAGTTTGGTAACGACGGCGTAGCCAATGATGCAAACCCCACTCCATGCGAAACGAAAGACTCCAAGGACATTACCTATCTGCAAGGAATTTTCTCAGTTGTTGACGACTTAGCCGCTAACGGCACTGTAGATCTAAACCGTATATTTACTGAGGGCTTCAGCCAAAACTCTATGTTCGCCGCCTACACGGCAATCTGTTTTCCAGATCGAATCGCAGGAATATGGCAAGGGGGATCTGGGCTCTATGTCAAAGGAATAACCAATCCTCTACCTCAAATGGAGGGTGTCTGCCGCCGTTCGGACTTTCTAACCTACGCTCAAGAGTGCGAAACAATCGCCCCGTGCGAAGAGTGCCAATATTTTCCCGCATACCCCATTCGGCGTGAAAATCCCTTCAAAGCATGCGTGAGCGCCTACCTCGATGACTCTCTAGCCGAGACTGCTGAGCCAATGTACCAAGCCCTAAGCGATGAGGGATACGATGCAACGCTTGTTTTATTTCCAAATATAGGACGAGGCCACTCCTCTCCGTACAACGACTGGGCCTGGAAGGTCGGTTGTTTGGAGGTTGTGCCTCATTGTTCACCCAATTGCGCCCAAGCGTTTATTGACTGCGTCCAGAGTCGGGATAGCGCCAACGAAGAGGAAAAGCTCGATGCCTACACCCACTGCTTTGCCCGCGGGAGGTATACAGATCTAAACGGCTGCGCACCCAATTGCGCCCCAACAAACTCCATGCTACGCACGGTTGAGTCCCCGTGCATTGTGGATGGAGTCTGCAATGCAGACGAAACCGCTAGCAATTGCCCTTTGGATTGTAGTGATTAGAAGAGCCCATCAGCGGCTCGAATTCTAAGAAAATTAGGTCCCAAAGATCATTGAGCACGATTTTCTTGGAGAGAGATCCGTGAGCCAACCAACAACGAACAATATAACCCAATTTCGCGCCGTTTGTTATCGGTGCCACAAGCCTAAACTCGTTTGCATCTGCTCTTTAGTCAGGCCAGTGACCAATACAACCGGTGTTACCATTCTCCAGCATCCCCGGGAGCGTTTTCACCCCATCGGTACCGCGAGAATTGCAAAATTAGGGCTCTCCAAGGTAGACTTACAAGTTGTCTGGAAAGGCTTTCACGCCGATCCACAACTCTTCGAGAAAATCCCAGCCAATGCAGGGCTTCTTTTCCCGAGTTCAAAAGCTCGTAACCTCGCCAGTATTTCTCCTAGGGAGCAACCCAAGCACCTTGTGGTTCTCGACGGAACGTGGTCAACTGCCAGAGCTCTTTTTCGGTCACAACCCAACCTCGCTACCTTGCCGCACTACTTCCTAGCACCCGATGCCCCAAGTCAATATCGCATTCGAAAAGAACCTCGAGCCGAGTATCGTTCAACCATCGAGGCCATTTGGCAGGCACTGCGTATTCTTGAGCCCACCAACACGACCCTTGACGGGCTCATGGAAACATTCAATGCCATGATTCAAGCGCAAGTCGATTTTGCACTAGGTAAAGACAAGAACCCTAGACCAAAACGTGCCAACCAACGGCCAAGCCGAACCATTCCAAATCAACTGACCTCTGCATTTGACAATATTGTCGTAGCATACGGGGAATTTCTTGAGAGCCCTGAAGGCTCAGCAACTCACCATCTCTTCTACTGGGCTGCTCTTCGTCCCTCCACTGGTGAAACATTCTCAGCCTTGCTGCGGCCAACTTTATCACCCAGACAATGGCAGAACCTGACCCCCTACTTGGAGAAAATGGATATTCCCATAAGAGCATTTGAAAAAGGTCTATCGCTAAGGCAATTCACCCAAGCGTGGAGTTCATTTTTCGCCCCCACCGACACACTCGCTACTTGGAATCAAATAACCCACAAACTTTTTGACAATTTCCTTCCACAAACCAAAGAGCCCATTTGCCTCAAGGAAGTCTACTGCAACCACATTAGAGGTCGCTGCGGTGATTTAATGGATGTGCTTCGAAATGAGCAGCTGCAGCCCAAGCCCGTCTCGTCTTTGGGACGTTCGTCCACTCGGCTTGCCAATGCTGCATGCGTTGCTGAATTCCTTCACGCGGTAAAAAAGAAATAAGATCTCAATCGTTGTACCAAACAACATAGGTATTCATCGCAATATCTCCACCAGCAGGCTCTCCCCCTCGAAAAGAACCTCGATAGGCAAGCCTATTTTCCGAACCTAGCGTGACTTGATCGGTAATATCAAAACGCACCGTCTCAACCGGTAGACCCGGACACCACCCTGCACGCGACTGGGACCAATTCCCCCATTGTCCAGGAATAACGCCCTCTCCTGCTCGAGCAGCACAACCAAAACGACTCCCTATATCGGAGTACGACACTTCGTGCTTTGCCTCAGCCGAATCATTCAAAGTAAAGGTATGAACGTGGTTGCACCATTCAGCACAATTATCGCTATCGGTCTGCCCATGCCCACTAATGATGGTAACCAGTTCCACCTTAGTCACGCCTGCAGGGGGAGAAAAAACGAAAGGCTCGCGGTTCGCATTGTAGTCAGCATTAAAGGCCCCACCCCCAAATGCCCTAAGAACCGAGCGAGATTTAGGACCATTGTCTTTGGTCGACAATCGAACCGACATAGCAGCGTGCCG
>CAXGXL010000153.1:0-7421 GCA_964013555.1 uncultured bacterium | reverse complement strand
ATGGATGGTTCGAAACGCTCTACCAAAAGCAACGCTTATTTCAGTGGCTTTGGTAAGAAAAAAAGAATTGTTTTGTTCGATACTCTCATCCAAGAGCATAGTAGTGAAGAATTGGTGGCTATCTTAGCGCACGAAATCGGCCATTACCAAAAGAAACACATCATCAAAGGAGTTATACTCTCCGTGTTGCAAATGGGAGTACTTTTCTTTCTACTTTCCAAGTTTCTGAACAACCCTGAGCTATTTGAAGCGTTCAAGATGAGCCACACCTCTGTGTATGCGAGCCTGGTCTTCTTTAGCTTGCTTTATTCACCTATTTCCTTTGTCTTATCCATTGTGCAAAATATCATCTCGCGATTTCATGAGTACGAAGCGGATGAGTTCTCAGCCTCAACCGTAGGAAATCACGAAGCACTCATATCTGGACTCAAACGACTTGCGGTAAACAACCTAGGAAACCTTACCCCACACAAGTTCAGCGTATTCTTGAACCACAGTCACCCAACCGTTCTCCAGAGAATCGCTCGTCTCCGAAATCGCTCGAGCTCCGTTGCCTAATGCTAAACTCGCTCTTCGAAAATACCATCTTGAGTGCAAAGCAACAATAACGTTATCTTAGCCACGTACAACTCAGCAAAACGAACGCCCTACATTGAAGCAATGACCTCTATTCGTGATCATTCATACGTGGCTGCACTCCATTTTCAATATTCAATCCAGCAGCCTTATCCCTAGCCCACAAGATAAATATCCCCGTCCATTACCGGGTACCGTGGTAGTTTCAAGTCACTGAGAGAAATGTTAAAAGAAGAGCAAAATGAACACCGACTCCATTAAAAACTTCAAGCACCCCGAAGTTCGTGCCTTAGCGTGGACGTTGTTGGGTCCCCCACTGCTGCGCTCCCCCACCCCGCTAGCTCTCTCAATGACCAACCTCTTTGAATTGGGGATCTGCACCCCCGAATATTGTCTCGAACGGTTAATCCAATTGGACAAGGACCCCACAAAGTTACGTTCGTGGCTAGGGCAACACTCTACCAAACGAGTTGGCCGGTATTTCGAATCCCTGGTACATTATTGGCTGCATTGTGAAACAAGTGCGGAGCTTCTTGCAGCTGGGCAACAGATCCGTGACGAGCACAGCACCATTGGGGAAATTGACTTTCTGCTTCGCTTCGAAGGAAGAGTCATTCACATCGAAACAGCAATTAAGTTCTACCTCCAAGCCCAGGCCAACCCACAATGGCAGGACTTTCTTGGACCCACGACCGCCCACGATAGCCTATGGAAAAAAACCTGCCATTTAGCTCAAAAGCAACTACCGCTCGGCCATCACGAACAAACCCTAAAAAGATGGGAGCTCGACGTTGCTCCCGCCTCCTACGCATTAATTAAAGGGTATCTTTTTTATCCGTGGAGTGAATTTTCACCAGCCCAAGAACTCAATGGTATCGCCCGAAGCCACCCGAGGGGGATCTGGGCTCGAAGTAATGATCTTCCGTTTCACCACTTCCCAGAAGTAGAGTACTGGGCCCCTATTTCCAAACCCGATTGGGTAGGCCCGTATCGAGTCTCGGCCCAAACGGCTCTCCCGCTCACGAAAGAAGACTTAACCACCTGTATTTATTCTCATTTCTCTCAAAGCAGCTCACCGGTATTGATAGCAAGCCTGGCGAAATCGGCTAGTGGTATCCTCGAAGAAAGGCATCGATTCATGATCGTGGATTCCAAGTGGCCCCCATCCAGCGAGAATCGTTGCTCAGACTAGCTTTCGAGAGTAAAAAACGAAGGACCGTGGTGAAATTATTTCCGCAAAGAAATCGTTTAATCCTAAAAATATCGTAGGATTAGCTCTATAAATAAAACTAAAAGGAAATGAGTTCCTTTTTAACCCCGCCTCTGTAAGCGGTTAATTGGTACCAAGCGCCCATGTCCGGATTGAAACGCCTTCTCATTCTAGCTGCCCTATTGCTGAGCGCGTTTCTTATGGTCGGCACCGCCATCATCAAGCATCCCAAAACCCAAACGTACCTCCATGAAAACCTTGAGCGTATTGCATCCGAGGGTTGGGACGGCGCTATCACCATTGGAGATCTCAACGCGGGACTCTTACCACCTCATATCGAACTAACCGAGGTAGCGGTTATTCGACACAAGAATGACGTCGCACCCTGGCTAACCTTGCGTCGCGGTGTCTTGAAATTGAGCCCATGGTCCCTTTTCAAAAGAACCTGGGTTTTGGATGCGCTTGGTATTGAAGGACTGCAAGGAACCATTGCGCTAGACGATCCACTTTTTAATAGCCAAGATCCTAAAAGAGCCGAGTCCGATACTCGTTCCTCTGAGTTTCCTCTAGAAATAGAATCCATCGATCTGAGTTCCTCAAGTATTACCGTGATTCACTCCAACGGAGCCCTTCATTTAGGAGAGATTGAAGGAAGATTGGTTCCGCAACAAGAGGCGCATCACCTCCAAGTTCAACTCAGTAATAGTACCCTAACTTACGAGGGCCAAGCCTATTCCATTGCCGGTCTTGCCAAAGGAACTATTTTTGGTCCCATTGGCTCTCCGGAAGTGCTGCAAATTGAAGGATCTGAGCTCGCCTTAAATGACTTCAAAACCAGAATAGTCGGCAGCATCCAAAGCCTACCTACCCCGACCCTCAATCTAGGACTTGAAATAGATGGTAGGCTTGAGCAAATCACCACCCTTCACCCGCAGCTTCAAGAGCTTAGTGGAGTTATCGCAGGGTCCATGCGACTTAAGGGCTCGCCTTTTCAGCCAGATATCAAACTCGACTTATCGCTGACTTCTTTCAAGTATCAGCAAATACCTCCAATCGACCTAGAGCTCGAAGGGCGCTACCGAAATTCTCATCTCCAAATTGAAGAACTTCAACTCAAAGCCCCCAACGGAGGTCACGCTCAGATCAAGGGAAATATTGAGCTGACCAAAAACTATAGTGCTGATCTAGACGCCACCCTACACAACGCCTCTCTCGGGCACATTCTACATGCTATTGGACTTCCTAATGCTTGGGTGCGCGCTCCACTGTCTGGAAACATCCACGCAAGGGGCAACCTCTTTCCCATTGGACTCGATACTCAACTCGCTCTTTCCCTATCGGCATTTGAAAGTCTTCAGGGCAGTTATACAGACCCCAAAAGTACTCCAATACTCCAACTAAGAGAGAGCACACTCAATGCCGAACTCAGTATCCACCCTGACCGACTTTCCATTTCGAGAGGCGTTATTCAACGAGGAAAATCCAGACTATCTCTAGCCGGAGCCCTACACTTCAATCCCCATGAGGGAATCAACATCCACTTTTCGAGCCAGAAATTTAACTTCAAGAGCATTGGTTCGTTAGCAGGCATTCCCTTTGAAGGGTATGGACGAATCGCGGGAACCTTAGAGGGCCCGTCCAACGATCCAATCATCTCGGCAACTACCGAGCTCAGCGACTTCGCAATCGACGACTACTACGTAGGCACTACCAAGGCCACCCTGATCTACTCAGATCTAAGCTTGAATATCCCACGCCTGGCAATACGAGTCGGAAAAGGCAGGGCACTCGGTAGAGGCAATCTGGACTTTCGAACTAAATTGCTAGAGACCTCGGGAAATCTCGAGCTAGAAAATATTCCCGTCGGGCCTCTCCTAGACACCATTATATTGACAAAACGAAATGCGAAAAGATTTGAAGGTACTCTAAGCGGTAGAGTTATAGTGGAGGGGCCAATTGGCAACCCGAGAGGTAACATTCGCCTCAAATCACCCAATCTGATTGTCGATAAATCCCAACTAGGACCGACAACGTTCTTTTCTCGTTTTGGCGAAAGCACTGAAAAACTCAGTATGAAGCTCAAGGCTACACCGACTAAAGGCACTATAACGGCGAATTATGCACTCCTAAACAATAACGAGATACACTTTAAAGCGAATCTTGATTCTGTTCCCATGGAGCTTTTGACGCCCATGGTCGGCAACGTCCCCCTCAAAGGCTCGTTAAGAGCAAAAGCAGATCTCAAAGGTAGCGTAAAAGCGCTCAACGGCACAATTCATATGAAGGCAACGGATTTCAACGCCTTCGGCGTCGCCCTTGAAACCACACAACTTAACGGAATTGCGACCAAGGGCGCTCTGCGGCTTCGTGGAAAGACCCTTGGCAAAGACGCAGACATCGCTGGTAATTTGCTCTTAGCACCCAACCTCCCCTATTCCACAACTATTCGCTTCCAAGATCTCGCCCTAGAGCGCACTCATATGATTCCTAAAGGCCCTCAATACTTGGCATCGGGCTCTATCTTCTCCCAAGGTAAACTCACCGACGCCAATACCATCATGGCCGATGCCAAACTTGAAAAACTTCATATCCGCATTGAAAACACCTTCCTAAAGCAAGGCGCCCCTATTCGAATCCTATTCTCGAACCAAACCTTCGACTTTCAGGACTTTCGGCTAGTTGGTGACAATGTGCAACTCTTGGTTAATGGTGTTGCCCCACTCACCGAACCACTGAACTTGGGAATTTTTGCGAGTGGCTCCCTAGCAGGGGTCAATGGACTTTGGTCTGAACTTGATTTTGCGCGTGGCCAGTTCGACATCGGTCTTCGGATTCAAGGACTCTTTGAAGCACCTTCCTATAATGGTTCAATGAAGTTAACCGGTGGGAGCATTGTCCGAGGTAACATGCAACTAAACGACCTCAACACACACCTTGAATTCGAAGAGCAAACGATCTCCATCAAGCACGGAAGGGCCAATATAGGTGCAGGGACTTCTGATTTCACAGGAACGATTCTTCTTGTTCCCAATGCTCCAGGTGAGGTGAATGTCAATGCTACTCTCAATGAAATCCAGGTAAGTCCCATACCAGATCTAAGCATGACACTAAACGGAGATCTCATGCTCATCGGGAAGTCCTCCGATTTGGAGCTCCGCGGAGATCTTGCCCTTCAGAGAATGCGATATACGGCCAATCTAGATCTTGAGCAGTTCCTACGGAGTCAGGAAACGCCCTTGGCCGTACCCACCTTTGAACCCGGCAATAGTTGGCGACTCAGAATCAATGTCAGTGCCGACAACAATCTATTTGTGTCAAACAACGTATTGGAAGCAGAACTGAAAACTAACTTGAGAATCACGGGCACAACAAATCACGTGGGCGCCATTGGAACCATCACACCGATCTGGGCGAAAGCAAATTACGCCGGAAATTCTTACAAAATTGAAAGAGCTATCTTAGACCTTACCGAAGAATATAAAATATTTTCCCAATTCGATGTTTTGGCCACAACAAGAGCATGTGGCATGAAATTAAAGGTCTCTCTTAGCGGTAACTCTGACCGGTATGTCGTAGAAGCATCGGGAAAAGATGAAAATGGTCAGGTGAATTCACAAGATGCTCTTTTATGTGCGCAATTTGGCGTTCGACTTCAAAATTATGCTCAAAGTGATAGCAACACACTCCGCAATACACTCCCCGGTGCCGTTGATGCTTTGTGGAAGGTAAGTGGAATGGACGATCGAGTCCGGCAGCTATTACCGGTGGTTGACGAACTTCGGTTAACTAGTGGCTACTCGAAAAGCAGTGCACGAGTTGAACCCCGGGTACTGATGGCAAAGGAACTCGGAAAAGACTGGGAGCTAAAATACAACGGCCCCATCTATTATGATGACGAGCAACATGTTATTAGTTTAGAGTATCGACTCAACTCTAACGCCACCCTGGAAAGCACCTGGGTGAGTGTTAGTGAAGTTTCGATTGGTGACTTAGGACTAGACTTAAGACTAAAATGGGAATTTGAATAAACTGTTATGCATGCCTACTTTTTGGCTTTGGTGCTCGCAACACCCTCCACAGATCTCCTAGCGCCATATCGTGGACAACCGGTGCTCTCGATTCAAATCGTAGCACCAGAAAATGAAAACCCGACCGAATTAAAGGACCTAATTAATATTGAACCAGGTTATCTGCTAGAACAAGAGGATCTAAAGAGGTCTCTAAAACGCCTCTACGCGCTAGGTCGCTTCTCGAATATTAAAGTCTACGGCAAACGAATCAAGGGGACGGTGCAACTAACATTCAAAGTAGAACCAATTCGGCGTATTTCTCAAATTGAAATAGTAGGCCTTGACCGCCTCACCGAAGATAGTGTCCTTACGTTCTTACCGGTCGGTGTGTCGGATGAAGTTGATTCCAAAACAGCTCAACGGATTGAGGCGCATATCACGAAATACCTCCGAGACGTGGGTTATCCCGAGGGTGAGGTTCGCGTCAGAGAAGCAGCCTCGAACAACCAAGACGAAGTTCACTATCGCGTTCAAATAGTTGAAAACAAACCCGCCACAATTGAATCCATCGAGATTCGAGGCCAGTCGAGACTGGGCGAAGGTGTGCTAAGATCTGAACTCATCTCGCGCCCCGGTGACGTTCTAAATAAGGTACTCCTGGCAAGAGAGCGAGAGAGATTGATTTCACTTTATCTCGCTCGTGGCTTTAGGCAGGTAGATATCGCCCCTGTGAAGTACATTTCCGGTGCAAACGGAACTCGCGTCATCTTTTCAATCGAAGCGGGCGATCGAATCGCTATTGAATTCACCGGTAATCTTCTCTTGAGCAACGCAGCCCTCTTGGAACTCTGGCCCGATGCAAACGGGCGATTTAGAAAAGGAGATTTACTCACCCTTGAAAAACGAATTATCAGACACTATCAATTAGCGGGGTATCCCGACATCCACGTGAAGACTCAAGGCTTTCGAGACCACGAAAATCGAATTGTCAGATATCTGGTTCAAATTCACGAAGGTAAGCCAGTCCAAGTTCGAAAGGTCACCTTCTCAGGCAACCACGTCATTCCCGAAAACAAACTAAAAGACCATATTCGGGTTAGATTAAACAATCGGATGGCGACGCCGGGGCTCCTTCAGCCTCTGCGACCGATTGACCATCAAACGAGTCTATTTGGAAGCTCCTCGCCAACCAACTATTTCGGCACCCCCAGTCCCAATACCATTCCTCAAATTCCCAATCATAGGCGATGGGTGGAGGAAATCTATCAAGAGGCACTCTCCGACTTAGCGGCAATCTACAAAGATCGAGGATTTTTGAACGTTCAAATTGGCCCCATTAAAAAGAAAAAAACGAATGATACCATTGAGGTCGAAATTCCCATCCTTGAAGGGGCCCAGAGTTTCGTACGCTCGGTCGAGTTTCGTGGAAATCACGGCATTCCATCAGCAGACCTCTTACAAGAGATCATAAATACAGCAAAACTCGAGCCAGGAGACCCTGTCTCCAATTCTCGCATCGAAACCAGTCGAATCGCTCTTTTGCGTCAATATAGAAACAAGGGATATATCTACGCGAAGGTCTTCACAGACATTCAATTTTCCACGCAACGGACATTAGCAGACCT
>CAXGXL010000152.1:0-7423 GCA_964013555.1 uncultured bacterium | reverse complement strand
TCTCGAAGACTTGAGAAATGACGAAATGGCACTGGTTCAACCACAACATGCATGTCGATCCGATCTAGGAGTGGCCCTGACAATCGAGCTCGGTATCTTCGCACCTGCTCGAAACTACACAAACAGCTTCGCCCGGGAAAAGTGGCACTCCCGCTAACCGCTCCCATATCTCCACGGTAATAGCCACAAGGACACGGATTCATTGCTGCAAGCAAAAGAACATTAGCAGGAAAAGTAAGGGATAAGGCTGCACGGGCAATGTGAATGGTTCCTTCTTCTAGAGGCTCCCGAAGCGTCTCGAGCGAACGTCTCGAAAATTCAAGCAACTCATCTAGAAAAAGAACGCCACGGTGGGCGAGGGTGATTTCCCCAGGCTTGGGATGACTGCCTCCTCCGCACAGAGCCGGCTCACTCGCCGTATGGTGGGGACTGCGAAAGGGACGCTCGTGCAACAAGGTAGACGGAGCCCCCAAACCGGCAGCCGAATGAATACGCGTCACTTCAATAGCCTCTTCAGGGTTTAACGCAGGAAGAATCCCGGGTAAACGCCGAGCTAACATTGTTTTGCCACTGCCTGGCGGGCCTATCATCAATAGATTGTGCCCACCGGCTGCTGCTATTTCCAAAGCTCTTTTGGCACGAACTTGGCCACGAACTTCAGACATGCACTCCGCTGCGGCTGGAACCCGAGCCGCAGTGGGCAAAGTAGGTGAAAGGGGTGCAGACCCGACTAAATGTCCCACCACGTCAGCTAGGGTCCGCACCCCAATCACCCGGACATCCGGAATCATTGCGGCCTCGGCCGCATTGGGCAAAGGCAAAATCAGCTCTGATTCTCCAGAGCGACGAACCAAGTCTGCCAATAATATCCCGCCTCGAGCAGGTTCAATGCCCCCACCCAAGGAAAGTTCACCGTAAAATCTGCGGCCTTCCAGGCTCGAATTAGGTACAATCCCTGAAGCAGCCAAAATAGAAACAGCCAAAGGCAAATCCAAGGTGCTCGCCTCTTTCGGTAATTCCGCTGGCAATAAATTCACCACCAAACGCCCCGTGCCCAATTTAATTTTCGATGCCAAAATAGCGGACTTAACGCGCACCGATGATTCACGAACCGCACCACGAGCCAAACCTATAAGAGTAAGTCCAGGCAACCCCTTAGCTTTATGAGACTCGACGGCTACAGGACGGGCCTCAACCCCTAAAATCGTTCCGGTCATCGCGCGAGCAAACATTCCAATCCTCCTCTAAATAGTCGCTCCTAGAGCAAAGCAATGAACGTACCAGTCGGGGAAACGGGATTTTTTGAGGACTTGGAAACAAACAAGTTAAAACGGGTCGTATTTCGCACCAATTTTTTAGGAATTGGAAACATCGAACTAACCAAATCACAGGAGCATTCCGAATTGTCACCATGCGTCATTTTTTGGTGCTATACTCTACCAATTCTGTGATTTTTGGATTACACGCCAATGCAGAGTAATATTGCAAAAGAGAGCCCTTAGCCCCATCAGGAGAGTACTCGATGATTCATCCATACCTCGCAGTTCAATTCCTGGGCGCTTCCGCCGACAAAACTGTCCCCGCTCATGACATCCCCCTGGTTTTTTACCTCTTTGCAACTGCGGCAATTGGGTACCTCGCCTTCAATATGCGGCGAATCACTGCGGTTCGAGTGGGCAAAGAAAACCCCATCACCATAAGTCCGGGCAAGCAGCTTCTTCAGGCGTTATTCTTCGGAGTGGCGCAGCGCAAAGTTTTCCGCCAACGTTTTTCCTACGCCTCTATTATGCACTTTTTGATGGGCTGGGGATTTATTGAACTCTTCTACGCAACCACCGTCGACTTTCTCTATATCAGAGGCCAGAAAACACCCTGGCTTAATTGGATTCTCGACTACCTACCGGGCATGGATGAGCCATGGTTTGCCGCCCTTAATGAATTAGGGGGGCTAATGCTCTTGGTAGGCTGCCTCATGGCCCTCTATCGTCGGCACGGCAACAAGCCTGAGCCCCTTCCCCAAGACAAGTACACTGCGCGGGGCCACCTTTTGGGGGATACGGGGATCCTCGTTTTTCTTGTTGTCATCTGCGTTGGCGGCTTTTTCGCTGAAGCAGCTCGGCTCGCTGTAGATCAACCGGAGACCGCGTGGGCTTCTTGGCTGGGTTACCCCCTCTCCAAAACCCTCTCCGTCAGCACATGGACCGCCCTCAAACCCTTTATGTGGTGGTCTCACGCCCTTATATCCCTTTTATTCATCGCAATAATTCCCCTTACCAAGATGTTTCACGCAGTAACAGTTGTTGCCAACGTCGCGGTAACCAATCGCGAAAAACGCGGCAATCTTTCGGTCATGAACGTCGCCGAGATGATGGAAGATCCGGAGCTTGACTACGAGAATGTCTCGTTTGGAGCGTCCAGCGTCAAAGACTTTACCTGGAAAACACTCTTGGATAGCGTCGCTTGCACAGAATGCGCGCGATGCACTTCGGTATGCCCAGCCTATACGACGGGCAAGCCCCTTTCACCAATGCACATCATTACCAAGATTAGGCATAGCCTCTATGAAACCCAGATGGGCAACGAGGTTCCCCCTTTGGTAGGCGGCTTAATTGAACCCGATGAGTTGTGGTCGTGCACCACATGCGGTGCCTGCATGGAAGAGTGTCCGGTATTGATCAACCACATTCCCACATTTACCGAAATGCGGCGCCATCTAACCCTCGCTGAAGGTGCCCCTCCCAGCCAAGCTGCAAAGAGCCTAGAAAATACAGGACACGCCGGAAACCCCTGGGGAATTCCAGCAGAGCGCCGTCTCGAATGGACGGAGGGAGCTGGAGTTGATGTACCAGTTATGGCCGAGAAAAAAGAAACCGATGTGCTTTTTTGGGTAGGCTGCGCTGGAGCGTTTGATGCCCGCAACCAAAAAATTGTCCAAAGTGTCGCCCAAGTGATGACCAAAGCCGGAATTGATTTCGGCGTATTGGGGACCGAAGAACAATGCACCGGCGATAGTGCTCGCCGTATGGGTGATGAGTACACCTTTGAAATGATGGCTCAACAAAATATGGCCACCTTTGAACAGTACAAATTCAATAAAATTGTAACGGCATGCCCGCACTGCATGCATACCTTAGGCAATGAATACAAAGACTTTGGCGGTGACTATAACGTGGTTCATCACTCTCAATTTCTCGATGAATTGGTAAACGAAGGTAAGATCACCCCGAAAGCAAAGTCAGATGAGAAAGTTGTGTTTCACGATCCGTGCTACCTGGGGCGCCACAACAACGAATACGAAGCTCCCCGCAGTATTCTCAAGAATATTATCAACAACACAGTTGAAGTTGAACAAAGTAAAGACAAAAGTTTTTGCTGCGGTGCTGGGGGTGGAAATATGTGGTACGAGATGCACGACGGAGATCGAATCAATGTCACTCGGTTTAATCAACTCGCCGAGTCCGAGCCCGATGTGGTAGCGACAGGATGTTCATTTTGTATGATCATGATGGATGATGCATCAAAAGTCGTCGGTAAAGACGAGCAAATTAAGATCAAGGACGTCGCCGAACTCTTGGCAGAACAAATTTAGTGCTCAAAACAAAAAAGACATCGCTCCAGGCTCTTAGAACAAAGCTGATTAATGAGCTGATGTCTTTTGACGTGGCCTCAGTGGAAAAGCAAAAGGTTCTCTTTGTTCGCAGCCTAATTGTGCTACCGAAGCATCCAACCGGGGTGACTTGATCAACTCAAGTGCCTGAAGCCGCAATTGCTCTACTTCTCCCCGGACTCTTTGCCGAAGCTCATCAATATCCTCAAGCGTGTACTCGCTCACATCGATCGGATCCCCCACGCATACCGCCTGCTCACCACCTAACGGTCGCAAGCTTCCCGGCCGCATAGACTCGAACCCCCCGCATACAGCGATTGGAACAATGGGGCGCTGATGCAGAATCGCAAAATAAAAAGCGCCTTTCTTAAACGGTTGGAACTTTCCTTCTCGACTGCGAGTACCTTCAGCAAAGAAAAGAACATCGCCATCTTCTTGGCGCTCTTTAGATTCATTGAGGCGCTCATAGTCACTCTTGTTGCCCGCTCGAGAGACAGACACATTTCCCGCAGCTTTGAGCCCCCAACCCAAAAATGGGATACCAAACAATGCTTCTTTCGCCACATATCGAATGGAACGAGTCTTGAGCGACGTTTGAATAGCTGGCCCGTCTAAGTGACTCTCGTGATTACTAACCAAGACAATCCTCTTTGGCCACGTACTTGGCAGACTGCGAAACACCACATGAGTTACTCGGGTCAAAGTCGCAATAAGTCCCGAATATCCAAATCCACGACTCAGAGAATCCATGGTAGATCTGGGAAAACGCAAAAGTGCCCCCACAATGACGGCTATAGCGATCATCATGGTCGAGGGTATAAAAACCAGGGCTGCATAAACTTGTCTAAGCACCCGAGAGAATTAGCACATCGATTCGTAGTTCTTTGTCATAGTTTTGTAAGAAGGCTGAACAAATACCAAGCCACCTCCCGTGATTTTAGACCCGTTTTGGAGTAAGAGGAACCATGAGCTCTTTTCGGCGTGCAGCCTGTGTGGTTCTCTTAAGGAAAAACCAGGGCCAAAGCACTGAACCCTACGAAGTTTTCCTCGTAAAACGAAATCCCCACCTCCATTTTATGGGAGGATTTCACGTTTTCCCCGGGGGCACTCTCGATCCTGAGGACAGCAAGATACCGGTTTTGGGCTACCACCAAGCCGAACTTCGAGTCGCCGCTGCCCGGGAACTATTTGAAGAAACGGGCATTTTGGCCACCCACTCTCCAAACCGGCCCTCCAATGAAGTTAGCACCACGTTGAGAAAAGAGTTGTTAAAGGGCAAAATTTCCTTTGAGCAGATTCTCCACCGATACGAGATGACCATAAGCGGCAAAGATTTCATAGATTTTGGCCGTTGGATAACCCCACAATTTAGTCCTATCCGATTTGATGCCCTCTATTTTGCGGTCCTCTTACCGCCGAACCAAACCCCCTCGATTGTACCGGGCGAATTAATTGATGGCTTTTGGTGTACTCCCCAATCAGCCCTCTTGGGACATCAAAATAGTCAGTATTTTATCACCTACCCAGTTTTGGAAACCCTCAAGATAATTCGAGATTGCCAGGGAAACTTAAGCCAGGCTGGACATCAACTCTGCGCCAAAGAGCCCGACGCCTACCCCACCGCGGGGGGAGAAATGATTCGAGGAGTCCACATTTTACCCCTTGCCTCAAGTTACCCCGGCCCAACTCATTCAACCAATACATTTATTCTTGGTGAACAAGATGCCGTGGTGGTGGATCCCGGCACGAACACGCAAGTAGGAAGTCACTCTCTTATTCAATACATGAAATTGATGATCCACAAAGGCACTACCTTCCGGGCTCTGTGGCTAACCCACTCCAACCCTGCTCATATCGCGGCAGCTAAGGCCCTTAGCATTCAATTTGGTTTACCCATTGTGGCCCACCCTGAATGTGCCAAACGTTTGCCAAAAGAAATCTCGATTAACTCCTTTTTCAACGATGGCGACTCTTTTGTCCTCCAACTGGACAACACCCGTGCGGCCCGATGGCAGGTTTTTCATACTCCGGGAATATCCCCGGGGCATGTCGTATTCTATGAAATGAATCAGAAACACTTAATTAGCGGCAATACGGTGATTTCCGTTCCCCTTAGAGAAATCCAGAATAAGGAGACCGATTTAAATGCCTTAAAATCCTCACTGAATCGACTTCGCAAACTGCCCCTTGGGATCATCTTCCCCGGTCACGGCCCCTCCATCGCCACCGGAAAGCAAGCTATTTCACGGATGCTGGCGAACCTAGTGCCATAGAAAAAGCAGCATCCTTAAATTCTGCTTTAATTTTATTGAAAATCCCTTTAGAGCAGAGTGTATTCAAACAACCAGAGGAACAAAGACCTAGTACTTATGGGAAAAACGAAACGAGCTTCGATAAAAAGGACGGTCATTACCGGCCTCATCATTCTAACCCCTATCCTCGTTAGCATTTGGATTGTACGATTTGTCTTTGTTCAAATCCATCGCTCGATCACCCCAGGGGTACTCCACCTTTTGCAACTCATGGGTTTTGATTCCTGGCGTGAAACCACATTCTTGGAATTCGGCGCTCCCATTCTTAGCGTCGTGCTCGCCGCCATTACCATCTATTTTTTGGGACTTGTGGGCGAAAATGTTATTGGAAGGCAGCTTTTACAAGGCCTAGAGCGACTGCTGATGCAGGTTCCGGTGGTTCGAGGAATCTATTCGGCAACCCGACAATTCTTAGAAACGTTCTCCAGAGAAAATAATCAAGCATTTCGAAAGGTTGTCCTGGTTGAGTACCCCCGACGCGAGCTTTGGACCATGGGGCTTTTAACCAGCGACACCAAAGGAGAAGTCGCTGGGCATCATCCCAAGCCAATGGTGAGCGTGTTTATTCCGACAACGCCGAATCCTACTAGTGGGTGGCTTTTATTTGTCCCCAAAAGCGATGTCATCGAGTTGGAAATGAGTGTCGACGATGCATTCAAGATGATCATCTCCGGCGGCGTCTTAACTCCAGAACCCAAGTCCCCCGCTTCGCCTCCCACCTAAAAATTCATTTTGTTTGCTGCAAATTCAAGTGAGTGTTAACGTCTGGCCCATGTGGCAGGTCTACGCAAAAAAGGGTGGCATCGCTCTCGGGGTTCTCGTTGTCCTATACGGTTTTTTTGGCATGAATATAGGTTATCAATCCGCATTTCGGCATAGCCAAGATGTTTGGAATTCAGCAGTCATGCAAGAAAAACTTGATTTGGTGGGCAGCGAAATCAGAGGGCTTTTTAAGGGAAGCATGCAAAAAGCCAAAAAGCAGGAAAAAAAATTGGCTAATAAAAACAATCGAAGTCGACAAAGTGAAACGATCTCCGAGGATGATCGAAAATCCCTCGACCAATTGATCAACAACTCTGCAAATTAGGGCCCCTTGGCCCCCTCGAGCCTTTGACATTCAAAGGGCTACTTTGCAGGTTGTCAACTCCAGCCCAATCCGGTACCGGGCCCTCATGGAGAACCCTACCGAAACAAGAAATCGTTGGATTATAATCATGTTTGCAGCTGCGACAAGCTTCATGATTTTTACCACAACTGAGTCATGCTTTATTAAGGCCGATATTCGCAATGCCATTACAATGGTAAAGACCCTAAAAGCTGCCCCCAACGCGACCACTATCCCCAAAGCCCTGCAAGCAAATCACCCCGGCGTAGCGCTCTCCTCCATTGGCTGGGATGGGGAAGTAACCGACAATTGCTACGGCTTCGTGCGAGTTCGAGCCGCAGTCCCCGCTCCCAAAGAGGTGGTCATCTATTTTTTCGATGTCAATTTATCCGGTCAACG
>CAXGXL010000151.1:0-7448 GCA_964013555.1 uncultured bacterium | reverse complement strand
ATTTAGAGGAAATTCTTAAGCTGGATAATCAGGTTTGTTTTCCCCTCTATGCAGCAGCCAGACTTGTAGTGCAGGCATACCGACCACTCTTAGGTGATTTGGGACTAACGTATCCCCAGTATTTGGTTATGCTGGTTTTGTGGGAAAGAGATGGCGCGAGTGTTGGCGAAATCGGTGAGGTTTTGTACCTTGATTCGGGAACGCTTACCCCTCTTTTGAAGAGATTGGAAAAGCAAGGTTTGTTGGCCCGTCGTCGGAGAATAGATGACGATAGAACGGTGCAGAACTGGCTGACCGATGAAGGTAGGGAGTTGCGTGAAAGAGCAGGTGGTATACCTGGTGAATTATTGTGCAACGCGAATCTAAATGTAGAACACCTCCACGATCTTAAAGGAAATTTGGAAGCACTCCTTGGCAACTTGCTTTCCTTCCATGGGATGAAGACTTCTTAAGGGGTACGGCTTACTATTTAATGACTCTTAGACATTCGATATTCATTAGACCCTGGTTGGTTCGGATCTTTTCTCTCGTTTTGGCTTTCTTTCTGATTGGAGCCACTGGTTCTGATATCACTCAGCCCAAAGCCAATAAGGGCATGATCCTCCTAGAAAGTTGGGATTTTGATGAGCGGGGAAGCATACCACTAAATGGTGAGTGGGATTTTTATTGGGAAGAGTTGGTGTCACCTTCTCCAGAGTTTCCAGAAAAAAAAAACAAACGATTGATAGACAGCCGGTATGCTTGGAATCACGACCGGAATCAAAGCACACTAGGCCCTGGTGAGGTGCCCCTGCCCGCATTGGGTTACGCAACGTATATCGTTCGTTTACGCGGGTTGCCCAAGAATACCGAGCTGATGTTGCGCCTTAGCAATTCGGTTATGGCGTATGAACTTTTTTGGATAGCGAGGGGAGAACCGACGCCGAATAGACCGACTATGCGCAATGGTAAAGTAGACCCTATTGGTTCCATTCCCCATAGCGTCAACCAAGTTGTTCCAGTTGAAACCGGCGATTTTGGTGAGGCGACTATAGTTGCACATGTGGCTAACGAGTATTGGTTTATGGGGGGATTCTTTTCAACGCTTTGGTTAGGGACAAGTGAGAGTGTTGGAGTTGGTTGGAGAAGGACTGTCTTCGCTTACACCCTCGCATTCGGTGTTATTCTTATTATGGGATTGTATCATTTGTCGCTATATGCTCAACGAAGAGAGGATAAATCGAGTTTGTTTTTTGCGCTCTTTTGCCTCGTTCAAGCTCCTTTTTTTATGTCCTTTACAGGGGCAATTCCCGAATTGTTCTTGTCCGGTAAAACGGTTTCTGAGTTCTTATTGCATCTTTATTGGGTGTTTCTTGCCTCTTATATTAGTCCTATTCTTTTTGCTCATTTTTTGAGTTCACTTTTTCCCAACGAGTTTAGGCCTTGGTTCGTTCGAGTTTGTTGGCTTGCATTTGGGCTTTTGAGTCTCCTTCTTGTCGCTTTGGGATTTCCGAAGGCAAGCTACTTGAATATCGCTTATTTTCCGATGATTGCCGGCTCGCTTGTTCTGGGGGGAACTTTGTTGTTTCGGGCGGTGTTGGCCAAACGTGAAGGAGCCCTCTTAGCACTCTGTGGTTTTGCGTTTTTCGTTGGTGCTGCTAGTTTCGATTCATTTCAGTCTATTGGCTTTATTCTCTACGACGGAGTATGGACACCTATTGGTTTGGTGGTATTCATTTTAGCGCAGAGTACTTTGATTTCTCGTCGCTTCGCACTGGCTCATGAAAAGGCCGAACACTATAGCTACAATCTGGAAAATGAAGTTCGAATTCGAACTCAGAGATTGAATCAATCTACGAGGGATGCTCTTAGAGCTCGGCGTGAATTAGAGTTAGTGAATTCGAAGCTACGTGAATTAGATAAACAAAAGACCCGCTTCTTTCAGAATGTTTCTCACGAATTGCGGACTCCGTTGACCCTTTTGATTGGGCCGCTTGAGGAATTGCAAGTAGCACAAAAAGAGAATGCGACTTTGTCCATGGCTCTTCGTAACTCACGGAGACTCCTTAAGTTAGTCAATCAATTGCTAGATTTTCAGAAGGTAAGTGCGAGTAAACGCAATCTTAAAATAGAGTTAATTCCGATTCGAGCTTTCGTGGAGGCATTTCGGGATTTTTTCGAGGAATCATTTAAGGTCGAACAAATTCATTTTACGGTTGATGTTAGCTCGACACCAGCGGGAATCTTAGTCGCGGGGGAATTGGATGCCCTTGAGAAAATCGTTTTTAATTTCCTGGCGAATGCGTTGAAGTTTACACCGGCTCAGGGGCAAGTTGTTCTGCGTTCTTCGGTTGTCGAAAAAAACGTAAGAATCGAAGTTATTGACACGGGAGTAGGGATAGAGCCCGGCGATTTAGATTCTGTTTTCGATATTTTCACGCAAGGAGAAACGGATCCCCGAATTGGCTATCATGGCTCGGGCTTGGGGTTAGCCTTAGCCAAAGAGTTAACCGAGATAATGGGTGGTACCATAGGTGTTGAGTCTACTAGGGGGGCTGGAAGCACATTCTGGGTAGAATTTCCTTTTGGTGGCGAGAAGTCCATTGACGAAGACACCGCCGAATTTATTGGTCGAGCCAAGAGCCTTATCGAGAATTCAACTCTTGAGATATCCCGCATTATGCCAAAGCCGAATGTGCTCGAACCGAAATGGGAGCTGCCGTCGAAGATTCTCGTGGTGGATGATAATGCTGAAATGAGGTTCTTTATTGCACGGTTTTTCAAGCGACTGGGTTATCAGGTTGTGGATGCCGAGTCGGGGGCTGCAGCACTAAGAGCACTCGAGGCAGGGGACATTGACTTAGTTGTAACGGACTGGATGATGCCTTCTATGAGCGGCCCGGAGTTGATTGAGGCCATTAGGGGGATTGAGGATTGGGAAGGGCTGCCGATTGTTTTGCTTACGGCAAAATCTGATGACGAGTTTCGTATATCGGGTGCGGAAATTGGAGCAGATGGTTTTGTAGGAAAGCCTTTCGTAGCTCGTGAATTAGCGTCCATTGTCAAGAATTTATTGTCCCTCAAAGAAAACGAAAAGAAGCTGGCCAAAGCCCTGGGGGCCCTCAAGCGTTCCACGGAGTTGGAGCGTGGTCACTTAATTAATTTGGTGAACCAAGGTGATCAACTCGCTTCTTTGGGGCGTCTTGTTGCAACGATTGGGCACGAGATAGCCAACCCTATATCGCTTATTAGGCTGACTACTGAAGAGCAGGGAGACCAATTGGACCGGCTTGAGGAAGACTTGATGGGGAGTCTAGAGGGAGTAGTAGAGATGCCCATCATTACCAGACTCTTGGAGCAAATTGATGAAATTCGGGAGTTCGTTGGGCACAATCAGACAGCAACGAATCAGCTCGAGGGAATTAGCTACGCTTTGCGTACACAGAGCCGAAAAGAGGTGGCGCCAACTTCTGATGTCTCGCTAGCTCAGGTCGTTGAAGAAGCGCTTTTATTGTGCGCAGGCAAATTGAAGCGCTGGAGTATTTCTCGACATTTCGAGGATGTGGAATTGATATCGTGTTATCGAAGCCAGGTAGGACAAATCTTAACGAATTTGCTGGCCAACGCTGCAGATGCCCTTGAGCAGGAAAATAGGGTGTATCGCACGCGAGGGGATTTCTTTAAGGGGGAGATTCTTATTTCGCTTTTCAAAGCTACTTACAATGGCATGCAGGGCGTTTCGATTCTCATTGAAGATAATGGTGCCGGTGTATCCGCTGAGAATGAAACTCATCTTTTCGAAGAGTTTTTCACCACGAAGTTGGCTGGTGAAGGGACTGGCTTGGGATTGTCTATGAGTAGAAAGTTAGCTCAAAACAATGGAGGGGAACTAAGGCATACTCGAGGAAAGCGACTGGGGGGGGCCTGCTTTAGCTTGTGGTTGCCTTACCAAAGAGAAGTGGGTCTTTAAAGCGTTCGTTTCATGCAGGCGTTAACGAGGTTGATTCGCCACCCTAGAGTGTTTGTCCGCTGGGGTGGGGGTACTATTTGCCTGCATTTTGTGGTTTATTGAATGAGTTACATCGTCGATTTCGCCCGAGTTCGGCGAAAGTGAAAGAAATGAAATGGCAGGATTTGCGGGGTTTACTTCATTTCGAGACCTAGAGCACTATAGCCGATCTGATTTTCGAGGTGATTGGGTTGCTGCTATAACCATGGTTTTCATGGCGGTTCCTCAGGGAATTGCTTATGCCATGATTGCGGGTTTTCCTCCTGCTATGGGACTCTACGCCGCCGCAATCCCCACTATGGTGGGGGCATTTTTTCGCAGTTCACGGCACGTCAATATTGGTCCCACCAATGCTATAAGTATTCTTATCGGGAGTGCGGCTCTTTGGAGTATGGCTTTAAATCCCGTAGAGGCCGGCATCACTTTGGCATTTCTAGTGGGGGTATTGCAGATAGGGGCTGGGGTTATTGGGGTGGGCATTGTTATCAATCTTATCTCGGCTCCGGTTGTCTTGGGGTATATTACCGGGGCTGGAGTATTGATTGGAGTTGGCCAGCTACCCAATTTGACATCTACGACGGGGGTGATCGGCACTCTTTGGGTACAAATCGATTCTTGGCTAAATGGCAGCGAACACTTTAACCTCTGGTCTCTTGGTGTGGCTATTGGCACCATGGCTACTATTGTTGTTTTACGGCGGTTTGACCGCCGGATTCCGGGGCCGATCATAGCCTTGATGGTCGCTACTTTTTTGTCGGTGGCTTTTCGGTTCGATGAATTGGGACTAGAGCGAATAGCAGATCTGAGTTCTATACCTGCCTCTCTTCCTGAGCTCACGGGACCAAAGCTCAGCCTCTTGGGAGAACTCTTTCCATTGGCCGTTGCCGTATCGGTGTTGTCGTGTGTAGAAGCGAGCTCCGTTGGTCGTTCCATAGCAACAATGAGCGGCCAAAAGCTCGATAGTAGGGCTGACTTTATTGGTATGGGTTTGGCCAATCTATCCGCGGGTTTTTGTGGGGCCTACCCTGTAAGTGGAAGCTTATCTCGATCGGTTCTCAATTACACGAGCGGTGCAAGAACTAGATTGTCGGGTGTATTTTGCGGCCTCTTAATGTTGGTTGTTTTGCTATTTCTGGGGCCCGTGGTGGACCATACTCCGATAGCAGCATTGGCAGGTCTCTTAATGATTGTTGCGTGGGATCTGGTTGATGTCAGCCAAATTCGAGAAATTCTTTCCGGTTCGTGGACAGACAGATTGTCATTTATGGTGACTGTTTTAGGTACATGGGCCTTTCCCCTCGATAAGGCAATTTATTTGGGGGTTGCTCTTAGTTTACTTGGAGCTTTGCGGGGATTTAAGCGGCTTCGAATAGAGGAGCTCGTGCGTCACGAAAAGGGAAATTGGAAGTCTTGTGGACTCAATGAACCTCTTGTTCGTGGATGGCGACGCTGCGAAACGGTTCGGGTAGTTCAAATTAGTGGGCGTTTGTTTTTTGCGCTTGAAAGTAAGTTGCGGGAGAGACTCTCGGATTTGGTGGGCCCTGGTCGCGCAGTGGTGATTCATTTGAAGGGAGTTTCGGGGATGGATGTAACCATTACCCGGTGGTTGCGAGACTTTGCAAGCGAAGTTCGGGCCCATGGGGGGGTCTTGATTTTATCCGGAATCTCCGAGTCCACCTATGAGTTGTGGAGGCGAGTTGGGTTCATTGAGCATATAGGGCACTCTTGTCTTTTTCACGGAGGACAAAATTGGTGGCGATATTCTGATGGAGTGTTAGACCGGGCTTGGGCTAAGCTTGATTGGGATGAATGCAGCGCCTGTTTGGGATCTTGTCCAACGAGTTCAGCGCAGCAGCTTATGGGTTGAGGCTACCGGGAACTAGAGACTCTAGAATTTCACTCGTTTATTTGTCCGGGTTGGGCTTCTATTCGACCGCATTGCTGGTTGGCTGTTACTGCTATGCCTATTTTCTGGGGTTGGGGGAGATTGAGGTTGTTCATTAAGTTGATGAACTCGTCTAGGGTTCTATCACCGCCTAGCCGGGGATTGAAGCGTCGTTCTTCTGCTATGGACGATACTGTTCGTCCCTTATAGTCGTGTCCTGGGTAGACCAAGGTTGCGTCGTCTAGGGTGAATAGTTTTTCATGCACTGACTTGTAGAGTGTTGTCGAAGAGCCTTGTTGAAAATCAGTTCGCCCGCAACCGCGAATGAGAAGGGTATCACCAGTAAATACTCTACTAGCGTCATCACTAAGCAGGCTAATGCAACTCGAGGTATGTCCCGGGGTAGCTATTACTTGGAGGTGATTTTGACCGAAATAGATTAACGTTCCATCTTCCGCAAGAACATCGGCGCAATCGGCCTGGGCTTGGGGGGAGACGACAATTTTGCAACCGAAACGTTCCCGCAATTTACCCGCTCCTGTTATGTGGTCTGCATGAATATGAGTCTCGAGGGTGTATTTGAGGCTGAGTCCCAATTCTTCGATAAGGTTAACATCTCGTTGATATTCTTCGAGAACGGGATCGATAAGAAGAGCCTCTTTTGTTTCACCGTCGGCTAATAGGTAGCTGTAGGTGCAAGAGACACGATCAAATAGTTGCCTGAAGAACATAGTTCGAACTCTCTTCATTTCCTTTAGAGGTTAGATAGGGAGGCTGAATCATAACACAAAAGTCAGTTCTCTGACATCTCCGATTTTGCGTTATCTGTATTCGGGAAAATTGCATGAGTAGAGCTTGGGGTAGGCCAGTGTGAAAGGGCCAATCGGTTTCCTTCCGGGTCATCAATGTAGATGGAAAATGGTGTGGAATCGACAATGGGAATTCCACATAAAGTTAGATAGTCGCACCATTGAGGCCGTTGTTCAGGTTCGATGGTGAGTGCAATTAAATGCCAACCTTGTTGTGAGTTATCTGCTCGGGGAGATGTGGACTTGCTCTTTTCCAGCATGAGTCGCGATGCAGGCCCTGTTCGAAACCAAATACTGCGAAGGGTTGATTTATCGGCTTCGTACCAGCGCATTTCTTCTTCAAGACCGAGTACCTGAGAATAGAACCCTTCGACTTTGGTAAGGTTGTTCACGAGTAAGGCGACGTGATGGAAATCGAGACAAGATTTGGGGCGACTGGGGTGCATGGCGTTCTATAGGAAGGATAGCTCGGGCAGACAAGCCTCTTTATCAGAAGCGTAGTGGGCGCTTTTGTGGGTTTGGGGGGAGTTTTTGGCAAATAAATGATCCTCGAGAAAAGGGAGGGGGGGAGAGCTCATTCTTATTGTATTGACGTGGGAACTTTTGCTGGAGTGGAAGCTGCTGGAAGGAATCTAGCGCAGCATTTTAGTAGAGCCGGGAGTGTGTAAAGATCACAAAGCCACGCCGCTAAGATGATGGCTGCTCCGGAAGCGCCGACTGCCTGAATATAGGCAAACGAACTGGTGAGATTCATTCCGAGCGCCGC
>CAXGXL010000150.1:0-7449 GCA_964013555.1 uncultured bacterium | reverse complement strand
CCAAGCGGCGGCCTTTGAAAGCTCAAAACTAATCATCGACTTTGAAAATGGCGCCTTACAATCCAAAGAAATCGACATACCGAACCTCGAATCGGATTGGCGTCAAGAGGTTGTAGACGCCTTGGTCATGGGCATTCGGGACTACACGCGAAAGTGCGGCTTTAACTCCGTAGTCATTGGCCTCTCCGGGGGCATCGACTCAGCGCTTACTGCTGCCCTGGCTGCCCGTGCGTTGGGTCCTGCAAATGTCCGCGGCATCACCATGCCTTCACGTTATTCGTCAGAAGGAGCCGCAAAAGATGCCCTGGAGTTGGGAAAGAACCTTGGAATCAGCGTTGACACCATTGCGATCGAGCCCATCTTTCAGGCCTTTTTGAATGCCTTAGCCGCGCCCTTCTCCGGCGCAAACCCCGATGTAACAGAGGAGAACCTACAAGCAAGAATCAGGGGCGACTTACTGATGGCTTATTCCAACAAATTTGGAAGCCTACTTTTAACCACTGGAAATAAGAGTGAGTTGGCGGTTGGCTACTGCACTCTCTACGGCGATATGTGCGGCGGCCTCTCGGTAATTAGTGACGTATACAAGACCGACGTCTATACCCTCTCAAGCTATTTAAACGAGATAACACGGCCTGCCCCCATTCCGGAATCGACCTTAACCAAAGAGCCGTCGGCCGAGCTTCGCCCGAATCAAATAGATCAAGACTCTCTGCCTCCTTACGACACCCTCGATTCTATCCTGAGGCAATACATCGATGATGCGAATAACCATCCTGTACTCACCCCAAAAGACCCTAACTTAGTTCAAGAGATAGTCGGGCTGGTAGATAGAAACGAATATAAGCGCCGACAGGCTCCCCCCGGCCTTAGGGTATCCCATAAAGCATTTGGAGAAGGGCGTAGATTGCCTATCGCCCAACGTTACCGTCCGAAAAAGGCCTAGCAACTATCTACCCACACACGCTTCCTGTAGAGAACGAAATTTCACCTTGGGGTACTTAGAAGATGCTTTCGCCAGAAGGTCAAGAACCATCTTTTGGGTAATTACTTCAGGCAAAACGTCACGGCTGCCATCAGGGTAGTAAACCGCGTATGCGGGAATTCCACTTCGGCCTAGCTCTTCAAGCCATTTCGTAATTTCCTCGTCCTCATTCGTCCAATCCGCCTTCATCGCCAAGATTCCCGTAGCCGCCAATGCCTCACGTACCTCAGGAGTCTCTAAGAAGAGCCGTTCATTCGTTTTGCAGTTCAAGCACCAATCAGCCGTGAAATCCATAAACACCGGCCGCTGCCGTTTTCGCTCAAGCGAGACCCGAAAAGAGCTAAAGTCCGCCCAATTAATTTTTCCATCCTTGGTTAAAACCGGAGCATCCACCAACCCTGAAGACGCAACGGTAGGTGCCTCAGGCTTCCTTAGATCGACCATATTCACCGCCCCCGAAACGAGCACTAAAACCACCAAAGCTCGTACTGCCAACCTGCGTCTGGTCGAATGCCGGTATCCACCAAATTGCTCCATGGCCCACAAGCCGAGCCCCACAAGCACCAAGAATCCAAGAAACCAAGTCGAGGCATCTCGCGCGACCTGCCCTTGCAAAACCCCAAAGAGCCACACTGCCGCAGCTAAGAGGGTAAAGCCCATCAGTTTCTTGAAGGTTACCATCCAATTTCCTGGCTTCGGGAGCAGCTTACTGACGGCCGGCACAAAACTGATTATGGCGAAGGGAAACGCAAGGCCGAGGCCAATAAATTCAAAAATAGCAAAGGTAAAGAATGCCGACGTATCTGCCGCAAAAGCAAATGCCGCAGCTGCGCCAAGAAAAGGCGCTGAACAAGGCGTCGCCATAACCGAGGCCACAACCCCATTCCCAAAGGACCCCCAATACCCGTCCTTACTACCTCCTGAAACACTCACCGCAAATTCAAAAACACCGAGCCCATTGAGCCCCAAGACAACCATCAACCCCGTCAAAACAGCTACGAACATAGGGTTCTGAAATTGCATCCCCCAGCCAATTAGTTCACCGGACGCCTTGATTGCAATCACACCGGCCGCGAAAACACCAAAAGCAAATAAGATTCCAGCGGAATAAGCCATCCCGTGAAAGCGGTTACTCCGAGGGTCATCGGAACCCTGCTCCACTATGTGAAACACCTTCATCGTCAAAACAGGCAATACGCATGGCATAATATTAAGTATCACCCCGCCGAGAAAAGCAGCCCCAAGCATGGTCAAAGTTTCTTCGGTCATAATTGCATCTACCTCAATACTCTTTTTCGTGGGTGAACCGGACCCGGCCAGGATTAAGGAGAAGCCAGACAACCGTCAAGCAGATAATGACGGGGCGCTCTTCCACCCTACCTATACTCGAGCCAACTCAACATTTTTCAAGGACTTAGAGTAACGAAAAAAGAGAAAATCACAAAAAGCAAATGAAAGTAAAAGCCAAATCCGACAAGGAGGGAATTCAAAAGAGGCTCAAAATACTCTCTCCCATCCCAAAATGCCCTGCTCCTAAGCAAGGAAATGGCCAGACTAAAAGCCCATTACAACAATTAACGGCTCGGACTGCTGGCAGCGCCCCACCAAGAGCGGCCCGGAAAGTTATGCACCAACCTTCCCTCTCCGGTCGTCTCATCGATTTGAATCACGTCCCCAGAATCGGTAAAGCCAAACAAAATCCCCCAGGCTGCCGTTAATCCATAAACATCCTTAAAGCCAATAGGGCCCACCGCAACTCCCTCGCCAGTTGTGGTGTTTACAGCAATCAGATAGTCCGTATTAGGCTCGTGTTTCGAACTGAAAAACAACCGGTCCGATTTATCGACTACGCAATCGCCACTGGATTCAAATGAACCACCAAACTGGCCAACTAATTGGGCCACTCCTGTCCCGAGTTCAACCGCGTAAAGAGAATTTCCAGATGTTGCAAAGCCTTGGGACATAGAATTGATTGCAAATCCATTCGTGCTGCCGTCCATAGCCCCAAAACTACCGATGGTGTTCCAATTGGAATTGAGATCGTCAAATAAGAAAAGACTGCTGGTCGTAATTCCATAGAGGTTGCCTTCAAGATCGGTGTCGAAATCGAGAACCTGCGGAACAGGGCCCACCAATGTATCTACTCCCAAAAAGGGGTCGACCAAAAAGAGCTGATTCGAGGTATGGGCATAAACGGTGCAATCCAGCCCTTCATTGACCACATCATCGCAATTCTCGTCGATGAAGCTGCAGATTTCCTCGGCTTCTGGGTGAATTGCGGCGGACTCGTCATCACAATCCGATCCGCCGCACGCCAGCGAATCAAAACCATCTTGATCTTGGTCACAGGAGTTCTCATCTTGCGATGCTTCGTCACCAGCCACGCCATCGACCGGCTCGGTGTCAGGCTCCGTATCGTTCCCATCACCTGCCTCGGCTTCGGCCCCAATATCGGTCTCGCTCCCCGCATCAGAATCGGCGGCCCTTTCTTCTTGATTTAATTCCGAAGAAACGTTTTCGGCCCGATTTCTTGAGTCGTGATTCCGAACCCCACAGCTTGCCATCAAGAGGCAAATACTAAGAATTAGCCTTCCCATAAATACCATCGCTTTTTGTCGAATGAATTGCCCCACGTGGGCCCAGTTATATCAGCTGGATCCTCGAACTGAGAAGGCACTTTCCTTTCTCAGCGATCATCACTCTAACCGACTAGAATTATAGAGGTACTGCAAAAGAAGCCAGAAACCGACCGCGAAACGGCCCCCGTATGATGCCTCAAGGGCGACCAGCATCTCCCCAAAAAGCGAGGCCCCAGGCACCAGTCAAAAAAAGGCGGCCTAACTATTGCTCAGCCGCGCTGGTTACCTTTGGGTAATACCGAAGCCGGGGTTTTCTTGCCGCCGTTGCCTCATCAAAACGCCTCGCCGGCGCAGTGCGAGGAGCATCCTTGAAATCTTCTCGACTATCCTGAATCTCTTGGTCTACTGCTCGCATTGCCACTACAAATCGATTGAGCTCTTCAAGAGGCTCGGTCTCAGTAGGCTCTACCATAAGAGCTCCAGGCACAACCAACGGGAAATAAACGGTAGGAGGGTGAAAACCAAAATCAATCAATCGCTTAGCGATATCCAAGGTTGAAGCGCCGTTTGCCTTTTGCTTCTCGTCATTGAACACCACCTCATGCATAGAGGGAGTTTCATAGGCAACCTTATAAAACTCTTTTAGTCGCGCTCTTAGATAATTGGCGGACAAGATGGCATCTCGACCGATCCTCATCAGCCCCTCTACCCCGTGTTCGGAAATAAAACAGTGGGCCCGAATCACCATACCGAAATTACCATGAAAGCTTCTTAGCTTACCGATGCTATGGGGACGGTCATAATCTAACCTCGGCTCTTGGGGAGTACCTACCACTACAGGGCTAGGCAGAAAGGGCTCTAATTCAGCAACACACGCTACCGGTCCCGCACCAGGGCCACCGCCACCGTGCGGGGTTGAAAACGTTTTATGCAGGTTAATATGCATAACGTCGATCCCGAACCCCGCGGGCTGCGCAACCCCCAACAGAGCATTGAGATTAGCGCCATCCATATAAACAAAGCCACCGCCCTCGTGGACGATGTCGCATATCTCACGAATCTCTGTTTCGAAAATGCCCAACGTATTTGGATTCGTAATCATAATACACGCGACGTCTTCGTTCATTGCTTCTCGAACGGACTCCGCTTTCACATAGCCGTCTGGCCCTGACACAATAGACTTCACTTGATAGCCGTTGAGCGCAGACGTCGCGGGGTTGGTACCATGCGCCGAGTCCGGCACCAAGACGACCTTCCGCGCATCCCCACGTGCGGTAAGCGCGGCTCGAATCATCATCAAGCCACACAGCTCCCCATGGGCTCCAGCTGCCGGCTGCAGCGTCACTGCATCCAGCCCGGTTATTTTGGTCAAGTAATTCCCTAGTTCGAGCATTACCCGCAGATTCGCTTGATGGAACTCCTCCGGCTCTAACGGGTGGCCATAGGCAAAACTGCCGATTCGAGCTGCTTTTTCGCACGAGCGCGGATTGTACTTCATGGTGCACGACCCTAGCGGATACATCATCGTATCAATGGCCGCGTTTAACTGGGAAAGTCGCGTAAAGTGACGCACCACTTCAAACTCGGTAACCTCCGGAAGCATCGGGTCGTCTTTGCGCAATATCTCGTCCGGAAGCCCTAAGTCAGCCATCGGCTCAAAATCCAGCTCAGGCAGGACGTACCCCTTACGCCCCGGCGCCCCCTTCTCAAATAACGGTGCCTCACCCACTCGACCTTTTAATGAACGCCAAAGAGTCATGATACCACCTCCTCTAAAAGCGACACCAATTCATCCATAGCACCCTTACTTTGCAGTTCGTTCACACAAATCATCAATCCACCTTGCCAATTCGGATTCCACCTCCCCAAATCAAACCCAACGGCAATTTTTCGCTGAACTCCCAACCGAACAGCGTCCTCGACCTTATCACCCAATTCGACAATGAACTCGTTAACATAGGGGGCACCGCTGTGCCTGCGCATAATGCCCTTGGAAGCCAATGCCTGCTCCAGATAACGCGCTCGCTGAGCACATTGCGTAGCAAGCTCCTTAATTCCGGTCTTGCCTAAAAGCGCCGCGTGCACGGTAAAGGCTAATGCCATAAGCCCCTGATTGGTACAGATATTGGATGTTGCTTTCTCTCGGCGAATGTGCTGCTCGCGAGTGGAGAGAGTTAACACGTATCCCTCGTTCCCATCGGCATCAACCGCTTGGCCGCAAAGTCTTCCAGGCATCTGGCGAAGGTACTCTTTTTTGACCGCGAAGAGCCCAACCCCGGGGCCACCAAATTGCGGCGGCACTCCAATACCGGTGCCTTCTCCTACTGCGATGTCCGCACCGCACTCCCCGTGAGATTTCAATAGCGCCAGAGCCGCCGGCGAATTACATACCGTGATAAATTTTGCGGAGCTCTTGTGAATAGCGGCTCCCAATTCCGCCAAATCTTCCACAATCCCTAAACAATTGGGACTTTGAACAATAACCCCCGCGACATCTTCGCCAAGAGCGTCTGCCAATTGTCCTTGGTCGACCCGTCCGTCCTTGAGCGAAATGGTTTCCACCGTAGAGTCCACGCTTCCAAGATAGGTTTCGACGACTTGCCTGTATTCAGGGTGCAATCCCTCAGATAGAAGCAGCCGGTTTCTTTTCTTTCCTAAGCGCAGTGCCATTAGTGCCGCTTCCGCCGTGCCGCTCGCCCCATCGTAGAGCGACGCATTGGCGATATCCATTCCAAAAAGTTCAGCCACGATGGTTTGAAACTCGAAAACCGCCTGCAGCGTCCCTTGGGCGACCTCGGGTTGATAAGGAGTATACGCAGTTAAAAATTCCCCTCTTTGAATCAGCGTATCGACCACTGACGGAACGAAATGGCGATATAGCCCTGCACCGACAAACGATGATTTTACATCGCCTCCTGTCTGCATCGAGGCGTAATGCCTCATTAAGTCCGGCTCGCCAATGCGTTCTGGACCGTCGAGGGGAAATTTTCTAAGTGCTTCGGGAATGCCGGCAATCACCTCGTCAAAGGATTCCACGCCTATAGCATCAAGCATATATTGAACGTCTTCAGGGGTATGGGGTAAATATCTCAAGGGTAGGCATCCTTCTACATACAATCAAGTTCCGGCTTCAAACCTATCGGCAAAAGCAACTCGCAGCAGAGCCAGTTAGGCAATGTGTGCTGAATAATCCGAAGCCGACATTAAATCATCGAACTGAGCCGTATCGTCGGTCTTCAATTTTATCATCCAACCTCCCTCGTAGGGCTCGCTATTAACGGTCTCTGGAGCGTCTTCTAAGGCTCCGTTTACCTCAACAACTTCGCCCGTCATCGGAGCAAAGAGGTCGGAAACCGCCTTAACCGACTCCACAGTGCCAAAACTCTCGTCCGCTGTGATCGTATCACCTACTTCAGGGAGTTCTGCGAAGACAACATCACCAAGCTGTTCTTGAGCATGGTGGGTAATTCCTACCACATACAGGCCGGCTTCTTCTCGAACCCATTCATGGTCTTTAGTGTACTTCAAGGTATCAGGTACGCTCATCACGCTTCTCTCTTGTAAAATGGAGTTTTAACCACCACGGCAGGAACCGCCTTGCCGCGTATTTCTATCTCGAATTTCGACCCTATCTTGGAGGCATCGGTCGGCACGTAGCCAACTCCAATAGCTTCCCCGAGTGACGGACTATGGGTCCCACTCGTCACACGGCCTACCGGTTTCCCATCAAGCAATATAGAGTATCCGCTCCTTGGAATACCCCGGCCGTCCATCTTGAAACCAACCAGCTTTTGGCGCACACCCATCTCCTTGATTTCAACAAGGCGATCTCGCCCCACAAAAGCCCCCTTACTCAATTTCACCACCCAACCGAGACCCGCCTGA
>CAXGXL010000149.1:0-7454 GCA_964013555.1 uncultured bacterium | reverse complement strand
AAGAACCGGGTCTGTTTGTCCGGTTTGTGGGCGGTAGAAGAGCTGAATAACCCCTTCATGTGCTAGCTGAGAGAGCCCTGTGTCTAGGGCCTTTCGCTTCAAGGGGTCTTTGGGGGTGAGTCGACCGAAGAAGGCTGGAGCAAATCGTGGTATGCCGCCATACTTAATGCGCTTTTTAGCTGAGAGTGTGTCGCCGATTCTTAATTTGCCCGGGTCATAGAGCCCCACTATATCACCTGGCCAGGCTTCTTCTACCATTGATCTTTCTTGGGCGACAAAGGAATGGGGTTTAGAAAGCCGGATGGTTTCGCCATTTCGACCAATGATTGCATCAATTCCACGTTCGAATTGCCCACTAACTACCCTTACAAATGCTATGCGGTCTCGGTGCTTGGGATTCATATTCGCTTGGATTTTGAAAACAAATCCGGTGAAACGTTCATCCCAGGGAGCTACGAGATTGCCATCGTCATCTTCTCGAGCCGCAGGAGGAGCTGCATTCACGGCGATGAACTCTAAGAGTTGGTCTACACCAAAATTGGTCATTGCCGATCCCCAGAAAATCGGACTTACCTCTCCCGCGAGAAACCCATCTAATGTGAAGGGATCACCAGCGAGCTCTACCAATTCTAATTCTTCCACGAGTTTCTCGTATGCATGCTCCCCAATGAGATCTCGAGACTCCTCAAGAGAAATGACTTTTGTTTCAAGGGTTTCCGAACCATGTTTTTCAGCTTGATAGACGTGTACGTCTTTTGTGGCTAAGTTAACCACTCCCTGGAAGCGTTTCCCCATGCCGATGGGCCAATTAAGGGGGGCGACACGAAGATTAAGGGTTTTACTAATTTCATCGATTAGCTCAAGCGGATCAAGACCTTCTCGATCCAGCTTGTTGATGAATGTGACGATGGGCAACTGCCGCATTCGACACACCTCAAATAGCTTCAGGGTTCTGGCCTCAACCCCTTTGGCATGATCGATGAGCATAAGAGCTGAATCGACGGCAGCTAAGGTGCGGTAAGTGTCTTCGGAGAAATCTGCGTGGCCGGGAGTATCAAGTAGATTGAGTGCATTTCCACGATGTTCGAATTGAAGCACCGAGGAGGTGACGGAAATACCTCGTTCTTGCTCCATCTTCATCCAGTCAGATACGGTATGTCGAGAACTTCTTCGAGATTTGATCGAGCCGGCGAGGTGAATCGACCCTGAATAAAGAAGAAGCTTCTCTGTAAGCGTTGTTTTTCCGGCGTCGGGATGAGAAATGATGGCAAAGGTTCGCCGTCTAGAGGCTTCCGTCTTTAATTTCATGGTTGTGCTATTTCCTTCCAATTGAAAGTGGGGTCTTACTACTCGGTATTAACCGCTCTGGGAAGAGTGAATCATTTGTGTTAGGCATCCACCGCAATGAATCTTGAGTTTTTGACATTAGTGAACGAGTGGGCATTAGCCCCTGAATCTAAAGGTAAATTAATAGGCTTTGAGTTTGACGATGCTCGGTTTTCGTTGAGCGATAGTTCATTTTTGGTTCTTTTGAATGCGCTACCTGGCAAGGAAGCCGCTTTGAGGGGCAAAATTGATCATTTCTCTCGGGTTCATCAACGTGGAGTGCTTCATTTGGTGTTGCTTGGAGATTCTGGTGTTTGGGATGAAGCGCTCACCGCTTTGGAAGTTCAAAATACGCCAAAATGTAGGTTTTATTGTTACCGACTCGACTCCAAGGGGAAGATATGGACGGGGCCGAATTCCGATTCAAATACTGAAATTGGGAAGAGTTTGCGGGGGATTCGGGAGCTGACCTCTTCCGATTTGCCGGAGCCGGCAAAACTACAATATCTTATTCAAGCTCAATTGCTGGAGTCTCAAAAAGAGGCTCAAGAGTTGGATGATTTTCAGAAACGTTCGCAGAGCGCCACACCTTTAATAACATATGGTGTGGCTATTGTACTGGCACTTGTCTTTCTCTTCGAAGGTTATTTTGGGGGAACCACCGAAATAAGCGTTCTTTCTCGAATGGGCGCGAATATGCCCAAATTAGTTGAACAAGGACAATGGTGGCGTTTGCTCTCGGCTGCATTCTTACACAGTGGTTGGTTGCACGCGATCTGCAATATCTACGTTTTGGTTGCTCTGGGTAAATTTGTCGAACAACTCATCGGTGGGGCGAGATTGATGAGCTTGTTGGTCTTGAGTGCCTTAGGCGGTTCTGTAGCTAGCGTCTTGTGGAGTCCGGCAACGAGTGTAGGAGCCTCTGGTGCATTATGGGGCCTTTTCGGAGCAGCCGGTGCACTCGCATTTTGGCCCAGAGGCATTATTCCTTCTATTTTGGTACCCCGATTGAAGCGAAGTATTATGGTCAATTTAGGAATCAATCTCTTGATTTCCTTCGCCCCTCAGATTGATATGGCGGCGCATTTGGGCGGAGGTCTAACTGGGGCCCTCCTCGCTGGTTCGGGGTTTCTCTTTTGGGGTAGAGGAACTTCCACCGAATTTGGGCGATTGGAAACCCCGAATACCTGGCGTGCTTTCGCGATTGGTCTTGGTTTGCTTAGTCTCGGGGCATTTGGTCTAGCGCAATTTCATGGTCAGCCTTGGGCTTTGAAGAAACCATGGCATTGGACCTCTGTTTCCGTTGATGAAGAAGGCCTGAATCTTGAGGTGCCTTCTCACTTTTCGAGTTCAACCAATGCCACGAAGGGGGAGTTTCGGGAGTATTCGTTTGGGGATTTCGGGCTGGATGGTTTTGTTGTTCTTGTGGCGCCTGTTTCTCGTGAGGAAGGGGGCATGGCGGATGAAGAGATTCAAGAGGCGTTGAAAGCGAAAAAATCGATGACCCTTCCCGAAAGAGCCCGACGCGTTGAGGGGCCGAGGGTAATTGGTGCGAATGAAGTTAAGAATGTAAAAGGGATTTACGAAGCCTATGACGTGGGACAAGTTGTTCGAGTGCACAGTGCCTTGTTATGGTTTGATACGCGTTTGATTCGAATAGATTGGGTAAGTCCTGCGAGTGACAATAACTCGCAAGAGATTTTATGGAGACTGGTTCAATCGCTAAGAAGTAGTGAGAAATCATTTCGTATATCAAAAGAGTGACACCGGATTGGATCTCCAATAGAATTGTATCTACACTCAGAGTAATAATAAAACACCGGAGTATTAAGCGTGACAAATGAGGCGATATCGACTGAATTTCTCAAGGAATTGCCGAAAACTGACCTGCATGTTCATCTCGATGGTTCTATAAGGATCCCTACCTTAATCGATCTTGCCCAAGAATATAATGTCCAACTTCCGAGTTATACCGAGTCGGGTCTGCGGGAGTTGGTCTTTAAGGACCGGTACGAGAGTCTGGGAGATTATTTGACAGGGTTTGGCTATACCTGCGCTGTGCTTCAAAGCGAATTGGCCCTTGAGCGATCTGCTTACGAATTGGCTCTGGATAATCAGAGTGAAGGTGTCCGGTATCTTGAAGTGCGATTTGCTCCGCAATTGCATGTCCACAAGCACATGAATGCGGTGATGGTTCTCAAAGCAGTGAACCGTGGTCTCGCTCGGGCTAAGAACGAGTTCAATCGCCGAGTGGAAGTTAAAGACGGAATTGAGCCATCTTTTGAATATGGCATTATCTGCTGTGCAATGCGTATGTTTCGAAGTGGTTTTAGTGAGTACTTTACGAATATAATTGATGCTCACCGGTATGCGCCTCAAAAAGAAGTTTATAGCTTGGCTTCATTGGAATTAGCTCGGGCAGCCGTGCTAGCCCGTGACGAATACGGTCTTCCTGTGGTGGGCTTTGACCTTGCAGGGGAAGAGGCAGGCTATCCCGCTGATGATCATATTAAGGCTTATCAATACGCAAAGAAGAATTTTCTTAAGAAAACCGTGCATGCGGGCGAGGCCTATGGACCCGAGAGTATCTTTCAAGCAGTGACCGATTTGTACGCAGATCGGATTGGACATGGAACCTACCTACTGGAGCCCGATGCGATTCAAGATTCTTCGATTTCCGATAAGAGTGAATACGTTCAGCTTCTCGGGCAATACGTTGCGGACAGACGCATCACAATAGAGGTTTGCCTAACGAGCAACCTGCAAACCAACCCGGAAATGTCAGACTTAAGTGAACACACGTTCCGTAAGCTTCGGGATTTTCGACTATCAACGACAATTTGTACTGACAACAGAACGGTTAGTAATACGACGGTGACCAAAGAGCTCAGGTTAGCTGTAGACAAACTTGGAATAAACCGAACTGACCTAAAATCCATTATTGTATATGGATTCAAGCGGAGTTTCTTTCCTGGAGATTACCTCAAAAAGCGAAGCTACGTTCGAGGTGTGATTGATTACTACGAAACTATAGAGAAGAGGCATTACCCAAATGGGTAGCCCTTCAGAGCGAAGAAGAGGGCTTAAACCTTAGATTCCGTTCCCGACCCGAGGAAGTAGGTACGCTTTCGGTAGTCGTAAAACCAAAGACAACGATCGGAGTTTGGACTTGGCTTGAACGCTACATCTCTTGTTTACCCGGGGCCTTTTGTTAAGCGAGAAAGCAGAACTTTCGAAGTTACGAATTCGTTTCAGGGGGACTTACTCCTGTTTTGAGAGCTTTACTTTTCGAGGTACTGCCACGCTATTGACAGGATTGGCAATAGAACGATTTGGGTTCTTCACCTTTGAATTAGAAAATTATATAACTTCGTACCAATCTATAGACTGTGTTGCGTAAATGACTAGCTTTATTGAGAGAGCTTGCACGAGACATCGGATGGTTTATGGTCTTTTGAGGCAGTAGTCTAATGGGGAAGAGGATATGGACACCAACGAGAAAGTTGAGCTTGTATTAATTGGAGAATCGAGATGGCTTGAGACAATTCGTGGACGGATTGTCGATTCCGATTTGGAAGTAGCTGTCGTTGAAGTGAATTCTCTTGTGGAGCTGGGAGCGCGCGCGAGAGCACCGGCTCTTGCTCTCGTTTTCGATAACTTGCCTCGTTACGATTCGTCTAGCGCGCTGGAGATTCTTAAAGCGAGGGGAACTCGAACCATTGTGTGTGGTGCGAGTACAACAGAGCGTTTGCAAGAAGTAAGTCGATTGAAGCCCGATGTTATTTTGTCGTGCCCTACGGATGTAGCCCTACTTTCAAATTTATCGGTGCAATTAGAAGAGTGGAGAAAAGAAGCCGCAGGAGTGAAACGCGAATTTCTGGATTTTATTGCCGCCTCAGAATTCGTTGGCGAGGGAATTGAAATTACAGACCAGCAAGGGAAGATTCTTTATGTGAACAAAGCTTTTGAAGAGCTGTCTGGTTACTCGAAAGCTCAAGCAATTGGAACTAAGGCCGAAGACTTGTTTTGCAATGAATTGTGTCCGGCGGAGGTTTACGCAGAGCTATGGAAAATTATTGAAGGTGGTAATGAATGGAGAGGAAGACTTATTTCACGGGGAGGAGACGGGAGGCTCTTTCACCAAGCTGCAACGATTTCTCCTGTCCTCAATGCTTCGAACGAGTTGCGTTATACGGTTGCCCTGAGAAGAGATATAACCCAGCAAGTTAATTCGGAGGAGGCTTTGCTGATTAGCGAGGAGCGTTATCGATTATTGGCTGAGAATGCGACCGATATCATTTGGACGGTTGGGCTTGATGGGTGGATTACGTATTGTTCGCCTTCAGTTCGGCGTGTCTTGGGGTACTCCTTAAGAGAGGCTATGCAATGGAGTATTGAAGATGTGCTTCCCTCTGAGTATTTAGGAGAGCTTTTTACTGATTTGCTTGATGGCGAGGTAGGAAAGAATGAAATCCACGGATTGGATCTTCCTAGAGCGTTTGAGGTCTCGCAAACTGGCAAAGATGGTCGCGAGTTGTGGTGTGAAGTATTGGTAGACTATTTGAGAGGGGGGTGTGGTCAGATAGTCGGTCTTTTAGGCGTTAGTCGTGACATTAGTGCCCGTCGAGAGGTTGAACGCGATCGGGCAAGTCTGGTGGCACAACTTCAGCAGTCCCAAAAAATGGAGGCCATAGGCAAGTTAGCAGGAGGAATTGCTCACGATTTTAATAATCTCCTCACCAGTATAATGGTTTCTGCTCAGCTTTTGCTGAAAGAATCTTCTCAAGCGAGTAATTTTCGAAGCGATATTCTTGAGATCAAAGAGGCAGCAAGCCGAGCGACTGATCTTACCAAACAGCTACTTACCTTTAGCCGGCGTCAGGTGATCGCACCTAAAGCGCTTGACGTGAATCTTACATTGTCGACTTCACTTCGAATGGTACAGAGGCTAATTCATGAAAATATCTCGTTAGGTTTTAATCCGGATCGGGAGAGAAAGTTGGTCATAGCTATTGACCCAATTCAGTTAGAACAGATTTTGGTCAATCTGGTGGTTAATAGTTGCGATGCAATGCCAAAAGGCGGTGAGATCACCGTAGAAACTAATGTGAGATATTATGCGGAATCGGAATGCCGTCCTTTTTTGGGACTTGGCCCCGGGAACTATATCTCGGTGAGTGTGACGGATACAGGCCAAGGAATGAATGATGAAACAAAGGTTCGACTTTTTGAACCTTTTTTTACGACGAAACCTCCAGGTAAAGGTACGGGACTAGGTCTGTCTACTGTATATGGGATAGTAAAACAAAATGGGGGGGGCATTGATGTCAAAAGTTCATTGGGCAAAGGGACACGTGTAGCTATTTTCTTTCCGGAGGTATCCCAAAAACTGGAACGGATGGAATCCTGCTCCGAGAAGAGGTTGCAAAAAAAAACAGGACAAAAGGTTCTGGTCGTAGAGGACCAAGAAGTCGTTCGGAATGTTACTCGTCGAATTTTGGAACACGGTGGCTTTGAAGTGTTGGAGGCCGCGAATGGTCGTGAGGCATTGTTGAACGGTGGAGATCAAAATGTGTTACCTGACTTGCTTTTGACGGATGTGGTGATGCCTGAAATCGCGGGGAGAGAGCTTGCGGAAACACTGCGAGAGCGTCGCCCAGACCTTCGAGTACTCTTTATGTCCGGGTATACGGAAGACCACTTGGATAAGGCGGATTTGCAAGAACCACTTACGGCGTTTATCCAAAAACCCTTTACAGTAAACGCGCTCCTAGGAGCAGTTCAAAATTTGTTGGAAGAACGTTTTATCCAATAGAGTGACCTCTTAAAAAGTGAGTAAGAGGCTTCTTTTTGGCGTTGACCCAAGATTATATAAAAACTATCCAACCACGGACGTAAAAACAATTCAGTTGTTTAGTGGACTTGTGGAGCTTTCTTGGTGCCTGGTCAAGGAAATATTGCTCTCTACTTCAGCATTGAAATTGTGACTTTTCATAGAGCTTAATTAAAGGAGATATTGAATGAGATTGCGCAGATTCATTCTTTCAGTAGCTATTTTGGCCGGATCCATCATGGGGTGTGAGACTTTGGAGCCTTCAGTTCCTGCCGAGGCAGAGTGTGGTAACGGC
>CAXGXL010000148.1:0-7463 GCA_964013555.1 uncultured bacterium | reverse complement strand
CTCTACCCCTTCTCTTTCTTTTTCGCAGAGCGACACACAGTGGGTTCTAACTGCAATATCACCACCAATATTGCCTTTGTAGATGCCAAATTTGAAGACGAAGATAACATCGACGACACTACAGACAATTGTCCCTTCGCCACAAACGAAGATCAGTCCGACACTGACAATGACCGTCGCGGAGATGCATGTGACAACTGTCCATTGGTGCCCAATTTTCTTCAAGAGGATAGTGACGGAGATCAGGTAGGAGATCATTGCGATAACTGCATCGATATCGCCAATACAGACCAAAGCAATTCCGATTCGGACCTCCTAGGGGACGCATGCGATAGCGATGCCGACAACGATGGTACACCCTACGACGAGGACTGCGATGACTTAAACCCTCAACGCGCTACCGGGCTTTTGGGGTTTGTCGACAGCGACGATGATGGGGTGGGAGATGGAGAACAACCCATCATCATTTGTATAGAAGACTACGATGAAGGATATTCACAAACAGGCGGCGATAATTGCCCCACTAAGTTCAATCCAAGCCAGCTCAATTCCGATGACGATACAAGAGGAGATGCTTGCGACAACTGCCCATCTGAGTCCAACGAATCCCAAACGGACACCGATGAAGACACTTTCGGCGATGCATGCGACTTCTGCCCTGAAGATCCCATCGGGAACACCGAAGAGAATTGTAACCCCTACGATGGTAGCTCCAACGACGATATTGGAGAATACGGTACGCCGGGAGTGAATCCAAATTTAGGTAGTTCCAGCGGCCCCCAGAAAAAGCCGGGCTCTGACTACCGTGGGTGCAACTGCACCACAGGTCTAAGCGGAATCGAAGGAATTGTCGTTTTACTCGGAATTCTTATTAGAAAGAGAAAGCGTAGATATTAGTCCTCTAGTCGAATAACGCGACCAGCGGATCGTTCTTGAATTGACTGAAGAGTTTTTTCCTCATGGGCTATGGGCACTTGTACCGTCAGTCGGACCATTTCAGCGTATTGAGCATCAACACTCCCGTATTCAATAGAATTAACAATCGATTTCACCAAGCCAACGTCGGCGTAGTGACAACAAAACCGTAAGGTAGATTTCACTACAATCTCAACAATATCACTTTTATCCAGGGCTTCGGCCGCGCATCCACCGTAAGCACGCACCAAGCCCCCCGTTCCCAATTTGGTTCCTCCAAAGTAGCGCACCACCACTACGAGTACTCCAACGAGCTCCCGGCCCACAATGGCATTGTGAATCGGTGCTCCCCCCGATCCCGACGGCTCGCCATCATCAGAATATCGAAACTCATCTCGGGCGCTGCCCTGCCAAGCCCAACAATGGTGGCTGGCATCCGGATATCTCGAGCGAATCCTTCCCAAGATATTTTTCGCTAACCCTAGGTTTTCACAAGGAATCACATGGGCCAAAAACCGCGAACCCTTGCTCTTTTCAGCCTCATACACGTGCTCAGATTGTACACTGCGTATCGTGGTAACCTTCATTCTAGAATCCAAGAAGACATTTCACCCAAAAACCCTACTAAACTTATGCCAAATTTCTCTCAGAGGCCCACTCTAAAGCCCATTGATCTTGCCCAATCACCATCTTTTGTGGGAGGAATCCTCCAGTCAAATACATCATAGGATTTAAGATGCAAGCGATTGTCGAGCTTCAAAACGTCATCAAAGATTACCCTCTTGGTAAGGTCTCCGTACGCGCCCTTCATGGAGTAGACCTCAGCATCAATAAGGGAGAATTCACAGCAATTGC
The DNA here is from genome assembly GCA_964013555.1 of uncultured bacterium. Taxonomy (GTDB): domain Bacteria; phylum Myxococcota; class XYA12-FULL-58-9; order XYA12-FULL-58-9; family JABJBS01; genus CAXGXL01. The sequence continues at coordinate 5,693 of CAXGXL010000148.1, read as the reverse complement.
GGGCCCATCGGGTAGTGGAAAAACCACCCTTCTCAATCTTATAGGATGCGTTGACGTTCCCACCTCGGGATCGGTCACCGTCGCAGGCCAGCAGGTTCACACCCTAAATGACCACAACCGGACCCAATTGCGCTTGCACCATTTGGGCTTTATTTTTCAGAGCTTTAATCTAGTTCAAGTTCTCAATGTCTTCCAAAACGTTGAATTTCCGCTTCTGCTCCAGGGTGGACTAACAAAACAGCAACGAGCTTCGCGGGTAGAAGAGATCATTGACCGAGTGGGCCTGACCCCCCAAACCAAACAACGGCCCAATGAACTTTCCGGAGGGCAAAGGCAACGAGTCGCCATCGCCCGGGCACTCATTACACAACCCCAAATCGTAATGGCCGACGAGCCTACAGCCAATCTCGATTCAAAAACTGGTCAATCGATTATCGATTTGATGCGCCATATGAATGAGGAAAACCAGACCACCTTCATCTTCTCCACCCACGACAGCCGAGTCATGAAATATGCTCGACGTTTGATTACCCTTGAAGATGGATTGGTCACCAACCAATCCCAAGAGTCGGCGGCATAAGATCAATGAACCGAACGCTTATTCTCATTCCGTTACGGAACCTTGCCGCCAATAAAACAACGTCGCTTATCGTTGGTTCAATTATCTTTTTTGGCACGTTTTTGGTTGTCTTAGGTACCTCCCTAATCGACAGCATTGATGCATCCATGTCCAAAAGTATTACGTCAAGTATAACCGGTCATATCCAAGTCTATTCTGACGCAACCGATGAAAAGTTAACCCTTTTTGGTGGTGGCTTTATGGGCGGAGATAATATGGGTGAGCTTCGCAATTTCGCAGATATTAGAACCGAACTCGAGAACCTCAAAGAAGTCAAAGCCGTCGTTCCCATGGGATTCGTCAACGGAAGCATTAGTGGAGGAGGCAATCGAATTGATCAAATCCTCGAAGAGATGCGCGATGCCCTTGCTTCCGCTGACTCGGTCACTCTTGAGGGGCTTAAAGGCCAACTTCAAACCATAGTCCGAGATCTTCTCGAATCGCGAAACAAATTATTAGACATAGCAGAAGATCAAGTAACGCTCCTCCAATCTATACAAGATCTAAATAGGGTTCTTGAAACGTCGTTTTGGGATTCAATTGAATCTACGCCAGACAAAACGCTTAACTTTCTTGAGAATAATATTGCGAAACTAGGTGACACCGGCAAAATTGAATACCTCCGCAATTTGGGAACCGATCTGGAGCGCTTCCCCAAGTATTTTGACAGATTTGAAATAACAAGAGGTCAGATGGTCCCTGCGGGAAAACGGGGTTATATCATCTCAACTCAGATGTATGAAAACCGCTTAAAAAATCAAATCGCCAGGCAATTTGATAAAATTCACAAGGATAAATTTGATTTCGGTAAATCCATTGCAGAGGACCCCGACCTCAAAAGTAGAGTAGATCGACTTCCCCGCCAATACCGACGCATAACTTATGAACTAACCCCGGAGAACTCACGAATCTTAGCTACAAAACTTGAAAAGCTTCTCCCAGAAGCAACCGGCGATCTAGTAAGCAAACTCAAGGTATTTCTCAACGTCAATGATGATAATTTTAAGAGTAGACACGATTTTTTCTACGAGGTCATTGCCCCGATGATTAAGCTCTATTGGTTTAATATCGGCGATACAATAACCATCCGGTCTGTAACTCAAAGCGGCTATTACAAATCCCTCAATGTAATATTCTACGGCACTTATCGCTTCAAGGGACTAGAGGAGTCGAGCATGGCCGGTGCCTTCAATCTTATGGACATGCTAAGTTTTCGTGAACTCTACGGGGTGATGACCGAGGAAATGAAAAGCGAAATGGAAGAAATTCGCAAAGAAGTCGAATTCCAAGAAGTAGGGCGAGAAAACGCAGAAGATCTGCTCTTTGGTGGTGCAGAAAGTGAATCAACGACGGACGACGTCGACAGCGTTGCCTTTGAATCAACAGTAAGTCCTACGGAAGCAGATGCGCTCATTCAAGAGACGTTTTCAGACAAGGAGATCAACCAAGGACTTTCTCTTACAGGAGCCGTGATTTTACATAATCAAAAGGATATAGACCAAGCCCTTGCTGCCATAGACTCCGCCAACAACACGAAACAACTTCACTTACAAACCACAACTTGGCAAGGAGCCTCGGGAATCGTCGGCCAGCTAATCTACGTTATTCGAGGAGTCCTCTACTTCGCAATCTTCATTATCTTTTTGGTGGCCTTCGTTATCATCAACAACTCCATGGTCATGGCCACCACCGAGCGTACGCCAGAAATTGGCGCCATGCGGGCTATCGGGGCTCACCGAAAATTCGTCATGCGAATATTTATCCTTGAAACCTTGATACTGGGAATCAGTACGGGGGTCCTCGGTGCATGTGCAGCTGCCGGCCTTCTTAGCTATTTGGGAACAGTTGGAATACCTGCACCAGCGGACTTCTTCATTTTTCTATTCTCAGGTAAGCACCTCTATCCAACTTTCTCAATAAGTCACCTTCTCTTCGGCATCACGGTGGTCATTCTCATTAGTGTTGCATCCACCATTTACCCAGCTCGAATTGCGACCCAAGTCGAACCTATTGTCGCCATGAGAGGACGTGACTAATGAAACGCCTTTTCATCATTGCTTTTAGAAACCTGCTCCAAGCGAAACAACGAACCCTCATGCTCTCATTGGCCTTGAGTATTGTTGCCCTTCTTCTCATCATTCTATTGGCGCTCTCACAAGGAGTTGCAAATACGATGCGGAAATCGGCTACAATTTTGGTCTCTGGCCATATTAACGTTGCTGGATTCTACAAAGCCAAAGTCGACGATTCTTTTCCATTGGTTACCAACGTTAAGCAGATAGAACAAACCGTTCTCAATGGCCTAGATGGCATTGACTACACCGTCATTCGACAACGCGGGTGGGGCAAAATAATCAGTGCTAATAACCGAATTCAAGTATCCATCCATGGAGTCGAAATTGAAAAGGAGCCGGGACTCAAAAGCCGGCTGCGCATGGCATTGCAGTCTGAGTACAAAGAAGGTGGCCAAAACAAAGCCCTTGGTGATATCAATCAACTCCAGGAACTGGACACCGTTGCCATCTTTGCTGGCCAAGCAAAGAAGCTTGAAGTAGACGTGGGGGACCCGCTCACCCTAACCACGGAAACACTAGCTGGCAGAGTAAACACCAAAGATGTTCGCATAGTTGCAATTTTGAAGGACATGGGGTTTCTCTCTAACTGGACCATTTTTTCAGATACCCGTGGTCTAAAGGAACTCTACCAGCTTAACGAAGATACCTCAGGCGCCATTCAAGTCTATCTCAAAGATCCTGACCAAGCAGAACAAGCCATGGCAACCCTAAGAACTGTGTTGAGTGATGCAGGCCACGATCTCATGGAACACAACCCCAATCCCTTTTGGCAAAAGTTTCAGATAGTTCAAGGTGAAAACTGGACGGGGCAAAAACTGGACCTAACCACATGGGACAACGAGGTATCCTTCTTGAAATGGGCTGTAACCGGGCTTGATGCGGTTTCCCTTTCTCTGGTCGGTATTCTCCTTGTGATCATCGCCATCGGTATCATCAATACGATGCTCATTTCTGTGCGAGAACGCACCCGAGAGATAGGAAGCTTACGGGCCATCGGAATGCATCGTCGTCAAGTGCTTCTTATGTTTGTACTAGAAGCATTGATCCTGGGAGTGGTTGCCACTACCGTTGGCGCCTGCACAGGAGCCGCTCTGGCCTCCCTCGTTGACTCAGCCCAAATTAAAATTCCTAGCGCTGCGGTTCAAGCAATCTTGCTAAGCGATACGCTCAATTTGACAGTGACGCCGAGCCAAATTTTAAAAACCATCGCTCTCTTCACTTTTTTCTCGATTGGTGCAAGTCTGATTCCAGCTAGCCGCGCAGCACGGATGGAACCAGTCAAAGCCATTCATCACGTAGGATAGACCAGACTCATGCGCTATTTTGTAATGTTGATTTTTGCCGCGTTGGCCCATTTCACTCCCACGCCCATAGCCGCGGCTCCAGAAAAGCTGAGTTCCTCAGAAATGCAGGAGCTCCTTACTACAATAGATGAGAGGCAACGCAATGGAGGAGACTACAAAGCGTTAGCCTTTATAGAGCAAAAAGAGCGCGGCAAAACAGATTTGCTATACGAGACTGTGATTTTCCGCAGGGACGAAGACGACAAACTAATGATTCTCTTCACAAAACCCAAAGCAGAATCCGGCAAGGGCTACTTGCGCTTAAAAAAGAACCTCTTCATGTACGACCCCACCGTTGGAAAATGGGAGCGACGCACCGAAAGAGAGCGTATTGGAGGAACGAGCTCTCAACGAGCTGACTTTGATGAATCCCGCTTAGCACTTGAATACGAACCAGAGTATGTTGCTGCTGAGAAATTAGGTCGATTCCAAGTTCATCACCTCAAACTGCGAGCAAAACCAGGAGTTGATGTTGCCTACCCTGTAATTGAGCTTTGGGTGGATGCAAACACCAAGAATATACTCAAGCAACAGGAACGCGCGCTCTCGGGCAAGCTGATGCGGACCGCCTATTACCCAAAATGGAATAGGACATTCAGTCCGAGCAAAAAGGCCTTTATTTATTTTCCGAAAGAGATTCGAATTTATGACGAACTGGAGAAAGGTAACCAAACCCTTATTGCTTTTCGGAAAGTTGATCTCAACTCCCTTCCTCGAAATATTTTTACCAAAGCCTGGCTAGAGAGTAAGAGCCGATAATGCCCCAATTCTTCGTACTCGTATTAGTCAGTCTGATTGTGCACCTCCCCCTTCCGGTAAATGCGGAGATGCAAAGAGAAGAAAATCGAGACGATGCTATCTTTGATAGCTCATCCGATGACCGTGACCAAAATATTTTCGCTTCGGAAGGCACCGAGAGCAAAACTGACGTACTAGAATCGCAATTAAATAAAGCTATTGAAAGTCGGGATGAACTCACCCAAATCGGGGGCCAAATTTATTCTCGGCTCTCCTACAGATTCTCGGAAAACGGCACACTACTACAATCCCCAATCACCTCTCCCACATCCGTCGATATCTATTTGGATAGCCGCCCCAATGAAAGACTCAGAGCCTACGTCCGTGGTCGCCTCAATCATCAATTCCATATCTCGGATGGCGATACAAACCTTTGGGGAGAAAACCAAACCCAAACCTCCGTTCTTCTCGACCAACTCTGGTTAAAATTCGATATTGCACATGTTCTTTACCTCACCCTCGGTAAACAACCGGTCCGTTGGGGCTCAAGCAGATTCTGGAACCCTACTGATTTCGTTAATTCCCAGATTAGAGATCCGTTGGCATTTGTGGACCAACGCCAGGGAATCGGAATTCTCAAGTTGCATTACCCTATTGAATCCCTCGGCTGGAATTTTTACCTGGTCTTCAATATGAATGGGTCGCAATCCTTAAAGGATATAGGCACATCCTTTCGTGCCGAGATACTGTGGGATACGACAGAAATTGCACTTTCCGCAGCAAATAAGAAAGGGGGACCTGAGCAATTTGGACTAGACGTCTCCACAGGTGTAGGACTTTTTGACTTGAGATTTGAAGCAGCTGCGCAAAAACGCTACCCCGAGGTCTTCTTCGAGTCCACGTCAGGACCTTCAATCG
>CAXGXL010000147.1:0-7484 GCA_964013555.1 uncultured bacterium | reverse complement strand
TGTCTTTTCTCGGTCGCCAGCCATCGCATGAGCGGTCATGGCTATAATGGGTGTACGTAGAGTGTCTCCCTCCCAGGCTCGAATTAATTGACTCGCTTGATAACCATCTACTTCGGGCATTTGACAGTCCATCAGAATAGCTGCGTAGGGTTGGGGGCTTTGTTTAACTTTCTCTACGGCTATGCGACCATTTTCGGCTAGTTCGGTTTTGTATCCTAGCTCTTCGAGAATAGTAATGGAAACTTCTTGGTTAACTACATTGTCTTCAGCTAGGAGAACCGTGATTGATTGGGAGTGAGTTGGATCTAAGTCCATGGTCCGTGTGGGACGTTTTTCTAGCGAGGAGGGGGCTGCGAGGTGGCCTGGATTTCGGATGCCTTGATTATCATTCGATTGAGGGGGGCCTGCTTTGGAGTCTTCGTGGTGAAATGGAGCTGTAAACCAGAAAGTACTACCCTCATTTCGTACACTTGTAAGACCTATTTCACCGCCCATTAGTTCCACGAGTTGTCTACTAATGGTTAGGCCGAGACCGGTGCCTTGGTAGTGCTGCGTCTCGGAGCCGTCAGCCTGAATGAATGCGCGGAAAATACTGCTCTTTTGAGACTCTTCGATGCCAATACCTGTGTCCACGACTTCAAATTTAAGTAAGGATTTATTTTTGTCAGCATGAACGCGAGACGCAGTGATTTCGACGTATCCCTCCTGGGTGAACTTTATAGCATTGCCGGCTAGGTTGATTAGGATTTGACGTAATCTTCCCGGATCTCCGTTAACTGTGGTAGGGACGTTTTCCTGAATTGCGACTCTCAGCTCGAGGTTGTTGTGATCTGCTTGTGTTTTCAGTAATTCGGCGACTTGATGAATAAGCTTCGGAAGGCTAAAGTTAACTTGCTGAAGTTCTAGTCTTCCTGCTTCTATCTTAGAAAAATCCAAGATTTCATCAATAATTCTAAGGAGCCCTTCCGCGGATTCCTTGACCGTCGTAACGTACGATCTCTGTTTGGCATCGAGAGATGTTTGCATTAAGAGAGCAATCATACCGATAACACCATTCATTGGTGTTCTGATTTCGTGGCTCATATTGGCAAGAAATTCACTCTTTAATTTGGTTGCTTGCTCTGCTGATTTCTTGGCCTCTTGAAGTTTGAGATTTGTTTCGTGATATTCTTCGGAGGGTAGAGTTGTGTCAGAGAGATGGCCTTTTTCGTAAATAAGCATTTTCTTGAGTGCGGGTAAGAGCACAAACCAAGCCACAATAGTTGCGAGGAAGGCGCTTACAATAGCGAGCAACATATGCAAAAGCAGAGACTTGGAAGAATTTGGGAGCAATATTGGGCTGAAGAGTAGGAAGCTCAACAAGATTGAGACGAAGACAATCAATCCAAATTTTGCGATGAAGCTAAATTTCATTTGCATTCGGTTGCTTCTCGTTCCTCTGTATTCTGAAGTTCTCCAATGCGCATGTAGGGAAACACCCTCCATGATTCTACTCTAGGTGCCCAGGTCAAAGACAGTTTGAGCTGTTTCTAGGGTGTTTTTTACGATCTTGTAAGCGGCGTTTGTTTGTACGAGGGGAGTTGAGCGGCCCAATGGGCTTCTTGTTCTTCGAGTACTTGCTTCAGTTTTAGAGCAATGATGCGAGATGGCGTAAATCGGTTAGGTTTCTGGTTGTAAACCTTCTAGATAGGTGTATCCCGAGAGTCCATCCTGGAAGCGGCGCATAAATTGAGCCGATTGTTCCAAGGTCATATTTCCCGCTTTGACCGCACGTTCAGCGGATTTGCGGACCCGTCGAATTAACTCGTTACAGTCGTATTCTACGTACTGCAGAACTTCTCGAACGGTGTCTCCCTCGACGTGGTGGGTAAGAGAATAAGAGCCGTCTTCGTCGACTTTTAGGTGAACGGCGTTTGTATCGCCAAAGAGATTGTGTAAATCACCTAGGATTTCTTGATATGCGCCAACTAGGAATGTTCCTAGGTAATAGGGGGAACCATTCGGTTCATGAAGTTGGAGGGTTTCCTTGACAGTTTTAACATCAATAAATTCATCAATTTTTCCATCGGAGTCGCAGGTCAGGTCGGCTAATGTTGCCGGTTGGGTGGGTTGCTCGTCCAGACGGTGAATGGGCATGATGGGGAATAGCTGGTTGAGAGCCCAAGAATCGGGTAGTGACTGAAAGATAGAGAAGTTACAAAAAAACGTGTTGCTCAATAATTTTGTAAGGCCCCTGAGGTCTTCCGAAACTCGGCTTGTTTTTTTCGCTTTCGCATCGACTAAGGTGATTATCCGCCAGAATACATCGTCGCAATAAGCTCTGGTTGGAAGATCGATAACCCCTAGGTTGAAGAGCGATGCACTTTGCTCTTTGTAGGCAAGGGCATCATTATAAGCCTCCTGGAAATTCTTTTGGGTGACCTTTTGTAGAGTGTTCCACAGTTCTTGAACGACGTAGTGAGAATCCTGTGGTGGCTTTCGAAGGGGCGGCCCATTCTCCTTCGCTATTTTGTGAGTTCCGACAATATTGAACACTAAAATGGAGTGGTGTGCGGTTAATGAGCGGCCAGATTCTGAGATGATTACTGGATGGGGGGTTTGGGTAGCGTCACAAATATCTTGAACGGTAGAAACGATGTCGTTCGCGTATTCTTGGGTAGAATAGTTCTTGGATGAATGACAATTGGTTTGGCTGCCGTCATAGTCGATTGCTAGGCCCCCACCAACATCTATGAAATCGAGTTTCGTGGCTCCCATTTCTCGCAGATTTTGATACAAGTAGGAGCATTCTCGAACAGCCGCTTTTAAGGAACGTATCGACGTCACCTGTGACCCTATGTGGAAATGGAGCAGTTTGAGCGACCCCAGCATGTTGTGGGTTTTGAGATCTTCGATGGCATTTACAATTTCGCGGCTAGTCAGGCCAAATTTACTTCGGTCTCCGGTGGATTTCTCCCATCGCCCAGAGCCGCGGGTTGATAGTTTGGCGCGGATGCCGATTTCCGGTTGAACCTGAAGGCGCTTGCTAACTTCAATTAAGGGTTGTAGCTCGGCGAATCTATCTAGGACGAGTATCGTTCGGATACCCAGACGTTGCGCATCTAGTGCTGTTTCAATATACTCTTCATCTTTGTACCCGTTGCAGATTAGTAAGCTATCGGGATGTCCTTCGAGTTGAGAGATTCCAATTAAGAGCTCGGGTTTCGAGCCAGCTTCGAGTCCGAGATTAAATTCTTTTCCGCACTCGACGATTTCCTCTATGACATGGCGTTGTTGATTAACTTTGATGGGCATGACGCTGCGGTATGTTCCCTGGTAGCCATATTCTTGAATGGAGTTTGAAAATACTTCGTGAAGTCTCTTAACCCGAGAGTGCAATATATCATTGAATCTTATAAGGAGAGGAGCTTCGATTCCTCGTTTGTGCAAGTCATCAACGAGGCATTTGAGGTCGAGCGCGGTCCCTTCTTTGGCGATTGGCTGAACAGTAACATTACCTTGTTCGTTAATAGAGAAAAAGGGGCGCCCCCAGTACGGGAGCTGGTAGTGTTCGAGGCTATCTTGAATTGTCCATCGATGGGTCATGGTCGTCTGCCTTCATTTTGGCTGGCTTAGCGTTTCTCTGCGAAAAGAGGGGCTTGCGGTTCGATTTCACTCGCCAATTGCTGGTTCCGATAGTTCCTATTCCCTCATTGGTCAACTATAAAGCATTTACTCTTGCGCGCGGGGGGCTCTGTGGGGATTGCTTGAGGCGAAGCTCCTTAGATATGAGGTACTTATGAGAAAGGTGTATGACGACTATTGGAAGGTTGCTCGAGATTCGGACGAGGTCGTAATCCGGTATTATCGGCCTGAAGAAGAGCCTGAGGAGTGGACGGCGGGGCAGCTGGAAGTTATAGGAAATCGGGGGGGAGCTCTTCTGAGGGCAGCGGGTGTGGGCAAGGGGGATTGTTTTGTTCTCGGAATGGGGGAAAACTGCGTTGAAGATTTAGCATTTCGACTTGGGGCGGTTCGACTTGGGGCGGTTCCCGTTACGATTAATTGGCAGAGTGATTCTCTCGAACGAGTGCTATTTAAGCTGCGCTCCACGGAGGCGAAGGCTTGGGTGGCACATTCGTCTTTGCGGCGTATTTTGTCTAAAGAGATCTGCAGGGCTTTTCCAAATCTTCACATCGTTGATGCGCATCAGATATGGAATGAGGCGGTGCCAGTAGACCCGCCGAGTTTTGTAGACCTTCGTCCTAGAGATCCGCGGATTGTCTTGTTTACCTCTGGAACGACGGGTTTGCCTAAGGGGGTAGTTCATTCCTATGAGAACTACCGACAAAATCAATTATGCTTTGAATCCTTTTTAGAGATTTCATCTGACGTGCCACTGAGATTGGCGGTCGTAAATCCTTTGCATCACGCCAATTCATCGGCAATTGTGGATTGGGGACTTCGGCGACCCAATACGGTTGTGGAATTATTTTCTAGGTATAGTCGAGCCTATTGGAAGCGACTGAGTGAATTGGCTCAAGGCGAGCACAAGGTGGTAGCGCCACTGGTGTCTCGACATTTTGAGATTCTAGAAGAACTAGTAGAGTCAGGCCAGTGGCCAATCTCGTTAGAGCAACTACGAAAGAAGCTTGGAGATATTATTTTTCTTCTGGGTTCGGCCCCCGTGGGGCCGGGAACTGTGGAACGGTTACGCCGGTTGGTGGGGCAGATCCCTCTCGTAAGATTTGGTTCTACGGAGTTGTGTCTCCAGGCATTGGGAATACCGGTGGACTTTTCTTCCAACCAACGTCTCTCAGCGTTTGAGCGAGGCTGGGAGCATGAAGAACTCCTTGAGGCTAAGGGGTTCTTTATAGGCCGTCCCCATCGAGGCTATACCAAAGCCAAGATTGTACGGAGTGTGGTTTCGGGAGAGCAGGGGTTTATGGAGGAGGTTCCCGAGGGAAGCCTTGGATACTTGGTAGTGAAGAGTTCTTCACTGATGCTGGAATACAACGGGCAAGCGGAAGCGACCAGAGCTGTTTGCCAAGATGGTTGGTATACGGGGTTGGGTGATATTGTCTTTTCGTTGTCCAATCCTCTGGACCGGGAACTCGACTACTACTGGGTGAGCCGAGTTTCAGGACTCTTGATTCGGGGTGGCGCGAACTACTCTTGTGCGCAAATTGGTGCCGATATAAAGGCATTGATATCCAAGGTGTTTCGTTTGTCGGCTTCAGATATAGACGTTGCGGTGGTTGCGCTTAAGGTAAGCAGTGAGCATGAAGACGATTGTTGCGTTACTATCGACTTCAATACCAGAGAGTCAAAAGCCAGAGAGGATGAGATCTTGGGACAATTGAAGTTGCTTTGTACGGAGGCGGGCTCAAGTGTACCCCGGGTGGATTGGGTGCGATCCGGCAGGATTCCTAGAAATTTCAAAGGTGCGCTTTTGGTAGGTGAACTGGAAGCTAACTTTCAAGACTGGTTGTCAAAATTAGGTGATTGAATCTTGGTATACTGGCAGTCCTTGGGAACCAATTGAGCATCGAAAAGCAAATCCTGCAGCGAAAGGCGTTTTGGGCTTTGGAGAGTCAGGCCTAGGGACTTAAAGAGTGTAGTTCAGAACTCGCTGCTCAACCGGAGTGGGGTTGACTGCGTGCATTTAATTTTTTTCTTGTGGTTGTCCAGTGCAAATAGCTTTTCGCTTGCCATAGCGCTTCTTGAACGGAATGTAGGTCATACAGGATTGTTCTATACAAACTTTCTCACACAGACTGTAGTAGTTGCGGTGCTTTTCAACATTTGCAACTCCCGTTTGCGTGGAGCACAATCGATTGTAGGAGTCACCTTTCTTCTTGTTTTCGTCGGCGGAATGAAGAGAGGTTACTATTTTTTCCGGAGCTCCTTTTGCCCACATCCCTTTTTTCGCTTTAATAGCTTGTTCTTGTAATGCGAGATCGTGGGCGTCTGCTGTGGTATCGATCACGAATACATGAGCGAGGCCCTCGGCTATGAGTTTTCGTCGAAGTTCGGGGCAATCTGAAACGATGCGTCCGTAGCCGCCGGATTCCCCTGTGCTAAAACATGTCCAGCTTTGTGAGCGAGCCAAATGTGTAGCTTGCTTGGCAATATGATACAGTTCCTGACCGGTCCATTCACCCCAATGATGTACAGGCCCATAGGACTCGAGTGTATTGTACCCTTTTAGGCGAGCTCGAATTCTCCTACCTTTGGTTGCGGGCTTTACCGAGAAAGTGTCTCCATCATCCCATTTTGCAAAAGTAAGTTCTCCGTCGAGCACCATGAGGCTATGGTTGTTAGGTAGAACTTTGGGGGCTGCTGCGTAGCGCCTGGACGAGCAATTAGGGAGTGTTGCAATGAATATTGCAATTAGACCACAAAGAACTGGCGGCTGGAGCATTTTGTACTTCCTCTAGAATATAAGGGTTTTCTGCGACCATGCGGACCTATCCGTCAATGGTTGAAGGCGCAAGAAGTTTCCTCTATAGCATCGATGAGGAGGTTGCATGCGAATAGGGCTAGACCTTGGTGGAACTAAGATTGAAGGCGTCGTTTTGGACGGCGATTTTGACGAAAAGAATCGCGTTCGCCGGCCGACGCCGGTTCAAGATGGTTACGAGGCGGTGTTATCTGCTGTGACTGAGGTTGTCGCTGAGTTGGAAGCTGGTTTTGACTTTCCGCTACCCGTGGGAATTGGCACCCCCGGAACGATTTCTCAAAAAACAGGTATGATGAAAAATTCGAATACGACAAGTTTGAATCACAGACCCTTCAAACGAGACCTCGAAGAGCACCTAAAGCGGGAGATTCGCATGGCCAATGATGCGAACTGTTTTGCACTCTCGGAAGCCCTTGACGGGGCAGCGAAGGGATACGGTGTTGTATTTGGGGTGATTTTGGGTACAGGCGTTGGTGGTGGGCTGGTAGTCAATGGTCGTATCCATGAAGGTCCCAATTCGATAGCTGGGGAATGGGGGCATAATGTTCTCGATGAGTCCGGCCCCCCTTGTTATTGTGGCAAGAGTGGATGTGTCGAGACATTTTTGTCAGGACCTGGTTTGGAGGCGGACTATCGTACGTTGGGAGGGGCTAAGTTAAGTGGGGTTCAGATTGCGCAGCGACTCGTTGATGGAGAGCTCTTGGCCGGTCAAGTATTTGAACGCTATATCGATCGGTTCGGAAAAGCTTTGGCGAATCTGATAGGGGTTTTGGATCCTGATGCCATTGTTGTGGGAGGAGGTCTTTCGAATATCGATGCTTTGTATACTCGCGCTTCAGATGCAGTTTTGCCGTATCTTTTCAGTGACGAGATGGTAACTCCCGTGCTGAAAAATCGACACGGAGATTCTAGTGGAGTTCGAGGAGCTGCTTTCCTGTGGGAATAAACTAGCGTTTCCTTTGCGGTAGTATCCCAAATTGCACTACGATAACTAGGTTCTCGGAGAGCAACAATTCGACTCTAGGGTTGTATGGTAGATGAAACG
>CAXGXL010000146.1:0-7496 GCA_964013555.1 uncultured bacterium | reverse complement strand
GTTAAGACAATTCCAGCCATACCCGGCAAGGTAAGAGTCGCCTCAAAAACCGCTAACAAAGCCAAAACAAGAATAACGTTCAGGATAAGAGCAACATTCGCAATCATCCCACTTCCTCGGTAGTAAAAAATCATAAAAACAATAACAATTAGAAATCCCACTAGAATTGCCAACCGCCCCATTTCCACGGACTGTTGTCCCAATGTCTTTCCTACCTGACGCTTTTCACGAATTTCAACGGGCGCAGGTAATGCACCCGCTTTTAATACGAGGGCTAAATCGTTCGCATCATCAAATCGACGGCGAGCATCTCCTACACCGCCTAGTGTAATTCGAGCACTTCCTCCCGCAATTTTCCCCTCGATTTGTGGGGCACTATTCACTTTCTTATCCAAAACTATCGCCATTCTGCGCCTAGCATTCGCTTCAGTTAAGTTCGCAAATATACTGGCCCCTTTAGCGTCAAAACTCATCGTGACATAGAAGTCTGATGGAATATCTGGATTTTGCTGAACCTGAGCATTCGTCAAATAATCGCCGGTAATACCTGCAGTCGAACGTAAGACATAAGAACGCAACAAGGGGGCATCGCCTTTTCTGGAAATCTCGCCAAAGGCGACTTCATTTTGCGACCCAACCAACGGCTCAAGCAACTCAATCATCGCTGCTCGATGTGCTTCAGGAACCTCAAAGAAAACCTCTCGAGCCGGACCAGTCGGACCATCATTGGTTGTTTCACGGCGGACAACCCCCTCTGGAAGGTCAGCATCATTGATGGAATCAAAAGCTGCAGTGGGCGCCTCTTCAACAATTTTAAATTCAAGCTGAGCTGTTTTGCCGATCATATTAATAGCACGCTCGGGATCCTTAACACCGGGAAGTTGAATCAAAATATTGGTAGCGCCTCGCCTTGCAATCGTAGGTTCGGCAACCCCAAACTTATCGGCTCTATTGCGGATGGTCTTAATGGTTTGTTCAACGGCCGTATCACGCACCAATTGTTTCTCTGAGTCCAAAAGTGCCACCGTAAACTCTAGCCCACGACGTTCGGTGATTTCCAAAATACTGAAATCTCGTCGTAAAAGGGATTCAAACTCACTTTTATCGGTATCCTCAGCGAGCACAACATCGACAAATGCTTGGTTTTTGGGACGTTCTATTCGGGTGAAAGCCAAAGACTCGTCCTTCAATGCCTCTCTGAGCGACTCCGCTAAACGGTCAGTGCGTTGCTCTACAGCTTTCTCTACACCGACCCCCATAACCAAATGAACCCCACCCTGCAAATCAAGGCCTAGGCTAAATTTTTTGCAGCTAAAAAAAGAAGGCAAAGCGCTGCAAAATTTTTCATGCGAATCTCTCTCTTCTTGATTGGCTTCGTAAAAATAATAATACGATGGATAGAGGGCATACGTCGCTAACATCACGACGCCGACCACAACCAAGAATCGGCTTATCCAACTACGTTCCATGGATTCAACTCCGGCTCTATGAGGGTTTGAGTTTTATTTAGTTGCTTTCGCTTCAGCATCCCAAAGGCCACTAATGCGGTCCTTAAGAATACGAACTTTCACTTTATCGGCTATCTCAAGGGTAGCTACATTATTGTCTACAGAGACGACTTTACCGCATATACCCCCGTTAGTAACAACCTTGTCATCCTTCTTTAATGCATTCAACAATTTCTGATGCTCTTGTCGTTGCTTATTAGCCGGGCGAATCAGAAGAAAATACATAACAAGGATTATCAGCGCCAGGGGAACAAATTGCAGTACACCACCAAGCGGGCTCGCAGGCGCACCACCAGATGCTTGAGTCAAAACCATCTGGCTAAATTGAATAGTGGAAATCATTGAAACTCTCTCTTCTTATAACCTCTAGAGCCCTACGCTCTACTTGGCTCACATTCAAACGAAGCAGCGGCGTGTACCATACGGCCCAGACCAACGCAACGCTCACCCAACCGATGGGCATCACTTTTCAATACTAGCCCAATCAAACCAGATCTCACAAAATAAGCGAAGAAATTTCATCACTTATAAGCGGTAAGGCTCGCAGCCCCATGGATAAAGCCAACGGTTCGGGTCGAAGGTATCGGCCACAATCGCTTCGCGCATTTCTCGCATGAGATTGGTATAAAACCAAACATTGTGAATCGTTGCAAGTCGGGTATACGATATCTCTTTGCAGCGAAACAAATGATGCAAAAATGCCCTTGATACGGTTTTGCAGGTGTAGCATTCACACTCTTCATCAATAGGTAAGCTGCTCTCTTTGTGTACGCTGTTCTTAATGATTAGCTTTCCATTTCGAGTAAATAAGCACCCGTTTCTCGCATTGCGGGTAGGCATCACGCAATCAAACATATCTACGCCAGCTGCGACACCACGAACCAGATCTTCAGGTGTACCAACCCCCATCAAATATCGAGGCTTGTCCACCGGTAAATGAGGGGCCGTAAAGCGCACTATTCGGTCAATTTCCTCTTTGGCTTCACCCACCGACACCCCCCCAATAGCCACACCATCAAAGGGTAACTCCGAAATCGTTTCGGCGTGCTCTAAACGAATATCTTCAAACAACGCTCCCTGAACGATGCCAAACCAAGCCACATCATGGCGACTTCTAGCCGCCAAAGCTCTTTTTGCCCAACTGGTCGTTCTATCCACTGACCGCCGAACGTACTCTCTATCAACCGTAGCGTTGGGGCACTCATCTAGTACCATGGCAATATCCGGGGCCAAGTTCTCCTGGACCTCTACCAAGCGCTCTGGTGATAAATAGTGTAACGATCCATTAATGGGAGACCTAAACTCAACTCCGTCCTCGGTGACTTTACGCAAATCCGCCAGACTAAAAACCTGAAAACCACCGCTGTCGGTTAGAATCGCCCCCTCACAACCCGAAAACTTGTGCAACCCACCCAATTTGGCGACTTGAGCATCCCCGGGCCGAAGCATCAAATGAAACGCATTTGCCAAGGTCAATTTTGCACCAAGAGAACTCACGTCGCGAGGGTCGAGTGACTTTACCAGCCCTAACGTTCCGACCGGCATAAAAACGGGCGTATCAATCTCACCGCGCAAGGTCGTTAACCGGCCTCTTCTCGCATGAGTTGACGAACACTTTCCTCGAAGTTGAAATTGGATGGGCCGCTTTGTCATAACAGATCCTTAAATCAAAAGCATCGCATCGCCGTATGAGAAAAAACGATATTTCTCGCGAATAGCTTCCTGGTAGGCCTCCAGTATAGAATCCCTCCCGGCAAACGCAGAAACTAGCATAAGAAGAGTCGAACGAGGCAAATGAAAATTGGTCACGAGCGCATCCACCAACGAGAATTCGTGGCCAGGGTAGATAAAAATCTTTGACTCACCCTGAGCGCTTCCGGTGGCAGCGTAAGTCTCCAAAGCCCGCACAACAGTAGTTCCCACCGCAACGACCCGGTTTCCATTCCTTCGAGTGTCTTCTACTAACTCACAAGTGCGCGCAGGAATGCGATAGAATTCTCCGTGCATCTCGTGCTTTCTAATGTCGTCCGCACAATCTGAACGAACAGGCAGGAACGTACCTGGGCCAACATGAAGCGTCATAGGCGCCTGCCTCACGCCACGCTTCTCTAGCCCACTGACCACCTCATCGGTGAAATGCAGAGATGCCGTTGGCGCAGCAACGGCGCCGAGCTCCCGGGCAAAAACGGTCTGGTAATCACTCCTGTCCGAACGTGTGCATCCCGAAGTTCGCTCGATATACGGCGGAAGTGGAAGCTCCCCAACCTCCTCAAGAGTTGGCCACAAGGGCTCTTGGGACTCAACCTCAAGCATCGAGCCATCTCTGCCTACGACTTGAACCACCTTCCCATTATCCAAAATAACCGTACTCCCCTCTTTTAATGCCTTAGCTGGCTTACCTAAAACCAGCCAGCGGGTGGCCTCAAAAAGGGATCCATTGAGAGCTCTATGAAAGAGAAACTCGACCTTGCCGCCAGTCGGGCGCCTTGCACTCACACGGGCCGGAATAACCTTGGTATGGTTGACCACCAAAAGGTCTCCTGGCTCTAAAAAGCTACCTAGTGAGGTAAATCGGTGATGCTCTCTAATGCCACTAGTCCTGTCCAAAACCATCAATCGGCTCGAATCTCTTGGAACCGCCGGAACCTGAGCGATCCGATCAGGAGGCAAATCGTACTCAAATAATTCTAGCGGTAACGGTCCGGCCACGTTTTGACTCCATCCACATATCAAGAAGATTCAAGGACGGTCTCAAAAGGATCCGCAGAGATTTGTCAAGGTATACGGCTGCAAGACCCCTAAGAACTACCGAAAACTGCGATAAAAGAGAAAAGCTGTTTTGTTCGCCTCAACCGCTACCGAGAGCTGAGTCGAATCTATGGGGGTTCCATCTTGACCCAATATGTCTATATCAAAGACATATTCCCCAGGCGCAACAAAAAAGCTTGTCGCCCCAATTCGCGCCGGCAAGGTTATCCAACTTCTCTTGTCAGCCTCTTCACTTACATAATTGTAGACCTTCCAAAGGTCACTGGCCAATTGTACACCGGTTCCTGATTCGTCCCCCGAGGTTCGCATCTCGTTACCCACTTCTGACCCAACTTCGGCCGCAGCCCGCTTCAAAACGGCCCTCGTGACAGCCTTAGCCCGAATACGGGGCATATTGTCTTGCAAATTTTGAATAGCAATCGCTTCAATATCCTGCGCCAAAACGGTCTTCACATACCTGCCTCCCGGCATTTGAAGACGGGCACTCCTACCCCGAGTTGGCTTTCTAACAAACCGAGGAAACGCGATTCGCATAGGAGTATTGTCCGAATAGATCTCAAAATAGTGGTCCGTCTTATAAGGGGCCTCACCACTGAGATGCAAAAACACGATTTCTCCCCTGCCCGCCCGCTCCGATTCGCTGATAAATGCGACACTAGGATAACGTTGCCGCAGCTCTTCGAACTCCTGGCTGAAATCATTCCCCATCGCCTCCAAAACTCGCAAAGCATCTTGAATTACAAACTTAGGTAGGCGCGTACCGTACAAAGGTTCGTAGTCCTGCTCATAGACCGCAATAGCTTTTCTATAGTCGATCCAAGCATCGTTGAAGGCCGCAAAACCACCTTCGGTCTCAAGCAATTTACCAGATAGCCACCTTGCGAAACCGTCGTCTCGATGTAAATTCTTCTCCCCTTCTCGATAACTCTGATTGTAGTGTTCCAATTCGTTCGTAATCTTACGCGCTTGGGACCGAGCAGACTCTAAATTCCCCATGCCTATAAAGTTCAACGCTCTAAAAAAATAAATAAGAATTCGCTCAAAATCCTCACCTGCGTAAGACAAAGCATTGTCCGTATTCAATGCCGCACCAATATGTTCGGTAACACTCTCCGTCCACAGGGCCTTCGACGTCTCTTCGGCTTGTTCAAGAAACGCGTTCGACTCTCGAAAATTCCCTCCCAAATGAAGAACCATTCCCTTATTCAAATAAAAGAGCAGTCGGTTCTTTTCACTTTGGTAAAAACTAACCTTAGAATCATCCAAGAAAGTATTGGCTGCATCAAAATCACGCTCCACCAAATGAGGTCTCAATTTGGCATAGTGAGTTTGCATATTGAGGCCGCACCCCCACAAACCGAAACTCAACTGAGAAAGCACCAAGAATGAGAACACAACCTTAGCGAACTTCACCATCTCACTCGACTCTGACTGATCAATTTTTTGATTTCATAATCTCCAATCCATGCTTTCTCAGAGGTTGTCGAATTAATCAACTCAAACGTGACCTTGTATAGTTTAGCTTGCTTACCAGCTACTTGATCAAGAATAGAGGTTATTCGCACCGAAACGACAAAATCTGCTCCGGTTTCGTTCCCAACGCTTACTGCTGTATCGTCACTTTGCCTTCCGGAAATGGCCCGGTCCTGCTCACCTTCCACAGCACCAAGCTCAGCACCGACCTGAGCCAATACAGTGGCCTTACCACTGTTGACCATCACACGTTCGATATTCTTGATAAAAACCTGGGAGTCGATATGCTCATCCGTTTTATTCACAACCGACCGCACCCGAACGGCAGGGCGTCTGCCTTCTTCATCGAGAAATCTCTGATGCCAATAGGCCTCGAAGCAGCCCTTAATCAAATTCTCCGAAACCATTTTAGCATCTGTATCATTCCATTTACCCGAAAGGTCAGTTTGGGTATCCGCTGAGACCCGAGCAACCTGTCTACCCGAACCAACGCACCCCTCTTGGCAAATCAAACAAATCGCTATTAACCCTAATCCAAACTGGAATCGTCCCATTTTTTTGCTTCTCCATGCGTAGCATAAGCTCCGAGGGCCAAATTATCATCGCTGATTGGGTCGGCCGCGTCCACGAATCCTTCCGCCCATCTCTTCCATCAGATCATCCAAAACTTTCATTTCTCTTTTTCGCAATTCATCAAGATTAAACGGACGTTTCTTCGTCAGATAGACTGGCGTCACGCTTTCCAACTTCTGCCGTTTACCGGCCACAACCGTCTCCTCTACCGAATTGTCTGCCCGTCGCTGCCCCTTTCTAATTCCGCTGCTATCAATCCCTGAGTGCGGGATCTTTACAACAGGCCCAGTTGGTTGCGCAACGCCCTTTGCTTTTTTAGCCACCACCGATTCTTGAGAAGGCCGGGCTGGCTTTGCAACGCCAACGCTAGTGGGTTTCTCGACTGGACCAACATCAGCCACTTCCGGTGCTATTGGAGCTCCTCTTATCCTTGACTTTCTATCTCCAGCCGAGTCACCTTCGGCTATGGGAGATAAAATACCCTTCTGCACAAGCCAGTCCTTGGCAACGTCCGCCGTTAGGGAAAAATTCACATCGGTAATTGGAATGCCGCCTGCACCCACTCTGGCGATAGCTGTATTGATCCCCACCATCTCCCCTTTTGTGTTAAGTAAAGGCCCCCCTGAATTGCCCCGGTTAACCGAGGCATTGGTTTGAAAAACATGCTTTCCTGCCACTCGACCGAAATTCGCAATCTTCGTGGAAATCACTCCTGTCGTAAGCGTAAACAAGCCGCCTTGTTCAGGATGCCCTATCGCAAAAACCTCGTCCCCAATTTCCACTCTCCCTGATTGCGCCAACGGTATAGTCCGAACGACATCCGGCAGACGTTTCAATTTCAGTACCGCGAGGTCCAATTCGTTAGCAGGACTAAATGTGACAACCGATGCATCGAACCGCCGAACCAGATCAATTGCATTGTCCCCCGTAATGCGTTTCGGTTTTAGGTACACCTGCAACTTTCGATACGGTCTTCCCGCAGAATTTATTACCACGTGCGCATTCGTAAGAATATGTCCCTGCCCGGTAATTAGAGAGCCTGTACCGCCAGATCCCCCCGTGGAACCGTCTGCTCCGAGGATCAACACCACTCCTGGAGCTGCCTCTTGATAAACCCTCTTCGCAGAGTTCGCCATCGCCGTAGTCGAAATACCCAATAATAGTCCAACCAAA
>CAXGXL010000145.1:0-7520 GCA_964013555.1 uncultured bacterium | reverse complement strand
TGTGTATGGTGCCTCGTTTCCCTTCGGCGACGATGTCAGTGAAGGTGCCGCCGGTGTCGACGCCGACCACTGTCATATTCGGGCCTTAATCCAATCTGCGATATCTTGGTGCAGTTGATGCCGGTCAATTTCGTTCAAAATCTCATGCAGCTCATTTTCTCTTTCTTGGATGGTCTTGTCGTCGCTCTTAAGTTGGTTAGCGAGGGCCCTATTCGCAGCGGGGTTCGCAATGGGATCCGAATCGCTGTAAAGATAATAAAGAGCTGTATTTACTTGGTCATAGGAACGCACGCGGGCTTGGGCCATCTTGGTTTCGCGAAGCCAGCCGGCGGTGGCCGTACCGAATACGAGTGGATCTCGCTGGTAGCGGGCAGAGATTTCTTCGACTCTGGTGATGTCAGAAGCTTGCAGGCCGCTAGGTAGGGCTAGGCGGGGAGCCATCTGCCCGGCGAGTTCGGCAAGCGTTATCTTCAGCGCTGGCACTTTCATGGCTAGGTCTAAAAATGGATTGCTCAAGATGAGTCCTCGAATGTTTGGCCGCCGGCTGCAAACAAAGTCGATGGAAATTAAGCCGCCTAGACTGTGCCCTAGCACAAAGGTTGGCAGGGATTCGTTCGTTTGGGCTAGCCCAGTGTCAACGTCATTGAGATAGTGAGCGAAGTGTTCAACGTGCCCCCGCAGTCCGGCTGAGTGCCCGTGCCCGCGGAGGTCAAGTGTGTTGGTCACAATGGCGTGTTGGGCAAGAGTGTGGGCGAGTTCGCGATAACGCGCTCCGTGCTCTCCGTAGCCGTGAACGATAAAAAGTTGGGCTTTGGGCTTTAGGGTACTTGGAGGAGCCCAGGTTTGATAGAAAAGGGCAAGGCCGTCGTGAGATGGAATGAATTTATCGGTACGAAGTGCAACCATATAGTCTCCTTAAGGCTCTGAGCACTTTCTAGCAAGTACTCTTTGAGGACGCTACTTGCCTCTTTTGGGGATGAAACGAGGGGGGCGCGAATTCTGGTATCGCATTGGTCCATAGACGAGGTCCGCCTTTAGAATTCGGGACCGAAGAATGATTGCCCATCTTATTTTATTTATAGGCCATGTGAGAGCTAGAATAGAGTGTTTTCTTGCGCTTGTAGCTTGGTGGCTTTGTGTTGTTCAAGGCGCTGCTCTGGTTCTAGTTCCTCTATTTTGCGAGGGTTTCCCTTTAATACGGTATCGATAAGCCTAACAAAAAGTCCTTTGTCTTCGGTTTTGATGGCGAAAAATTCCGCATAGGTGAGGTGGTTTGCAAAGAAATTGGGGGCAAGAGCTATGGCCTTTTCAAAATGGGCTTTGGCTTTAACCATATCGCCACCGGCAAATCCGGGGGCCTTGGCAAAATAGGCTCCGAGGTAGCGGTGAGGTGCGCCATAGTAGAAGCTCTCGTTGAGGTTCAATACATGTTGCATTATTGAGATGAGGCGGTTTTTGTAAAAGAGTGAGGTTCGTAAGCCCTTAAGAGATGCGAATTTTCCCAAGTTCACTGCGTACCAGTAGAGTGTTGCCTGACTCGAGTTAGGTAGGGAGGATAGGGCATCTGAAACTTTTTCTCCCGATTTCACGCGTTCAGCAAATTCGTTTGACGAAGCGAGCATTCCCTTTTCGCCGGCAAGGACACCCTTTTCGAAGCTTTGGAGAGCTTCTTTGAGCTTCCCTTCTAATTGGAAGTGTTCTCCTCTGAGGAAGTGGGACCTAGATAACCTGAGGAGAACGTTTTTGTCGGAAGGAAGAGTTTCGTGCATTTTTTCCCACACCGAGATTGCTTTGTCTAATTCAACGAGATCTAATCGTTTTTTCCAGGCTGCCTCGGCTTGAGCGCTTAGGTCG
The DNA here is from genome assembly GCA_964013555.1 of uncultured bacterium. GTDB lineage: Bacteria > Myxococcota > XYA12-FULL-58-9 > XYA12-FULL-58-9 > JABJBS01 > CAXGXL01. Next base: position 5,666 of record CAXGXL010000145.1, on the reverse strand, counting down.
TCGAGTGTGGCCGGCGTTTTTTTGGACGTGCTAGGGTCAGGGGTGGGTTTGGGGTAGGTACCGCATCCGATAGTAATGCAGAACGCTACAAGGAAAAGATTTTGAGGGTGGGGCATGGTTTTACTCATTGGGTGTTTTGGTCCGTTTAGGTGATTCATTGGTGGTTTCTACGAGTATCGGCTTTGCTTTCCTAGTTGCCTTCCTTTAGAGCTTCTGAATGATGGGATCTTGCTTCAAAACTACCTGAGGCCGGCGAGTAGGCATATACTGCAAGCTCAAGGAGTTTGCTCGTGAAATTAATAACGTGGCACGTATTGGTGCTACAGTTGCTCTTTTTCAGCCGCCGTGATGTTGTGGTACCCGCCTGGGACCAAAATATCTTCGAATTGGTGTGGGGTGAAATCACTTCGAAATGAGAAAAGTGATTGTGTCCGCTCAATATAAGATCCACGCCAGCTCTTTGAAAACGTTGAAGGGCTCGTTTGTCATTCCAGCAATGGGACCTAATGAGGCTTGGGTGGGGTGCTTTTGGGGCCTGATGCTGGACAACAACTTTGAGAAATTCATTAGAAAAGGGCTCAAATAGTCGATCTAACCAATCCAATTGCTTCAACGAAATTGAGCCGAGATCAAAACTCCAAGGGGTGCCAGTAGCAACCCCTGCCACAATCAACTCCGAATCATAAAAGCAAGAGTCAACTGTGGTTCCGAGGCCTCGTTCGTAGAGTTCAAAGAGGTTAGCGGCTCGTTTCCAAAAGAAGGCTCTTGGTAAATCGTGATTCCCGGGAATTGTCAGGTAGGGACGGGTCATCCTCCCGAAAAAATCGCGGGCGGCATCCCAACTCGGTCGGGATTCGGCCCATTGTACGATATCGCCGCTGCAAACCGTCAGGTTGGGGCAAAGCGATTGTTCTAGGTTCAATACCGCTTCCCCGACTTCTGACTGATAAGGTTTGCCAAAATGAAGATCTGAAATATGAAGGATGGTTCCCAAAAACTTTCTCCTTTACTTGCAGTCTTGCCGCTCTATTCAACCCTTGATACACGGCCAGCATGAAAATCACAAAAGTAGCTGTTATTGGCGCCGGAAACATGGGTTCTGGCATTGCTCAGAAAATTGCGACGGAGGGCGTTCCGGTCTTATTGGTTGACGCCTCTTTGGAGCGCGCGAAAGCTGGCAAGGAGAGAATTGCTCTATTGCTCGCAGAAGGGATCGAAAGACGTATTTTCACCCCTGAACAAGTGAACGCTATTTTAGAGCGCATTGCGCCGGTTGGAAGTGTCCAGGAGGCTGCTGAGGCAGATCTTGTTATTGAGGCTGTCTTCGAGGATTTGCAGGTTAAACGCGCTTTGTTTAAAGAATTGGCTGAAGTTTGCAGGCCGGAGGCTATTTTGGCGACCAACACAAGCTCGTTTCTTGTGGGGGAAATCGCGGTGGATATACCGAACCCTGAGCGAGTAATCGGTTTGCATTATTTTTATCATCCGGCAAAGAATCGGTTAGTTGAGGTGATTGGCCACAAGAAAAGCTCCCAGACGGCGTTGAAGGCGGCATGGAGTTTTCAAGAGAGAATAGGAAAAACCCCCATAGCTTCTCTAGATGCGCCAGGGTTCGTGGTTAATCGATTTTTTGTGCCTTGGCTTAATGAAGCGGTTCGTCTGCACGAAGAAGGTATTGCTATTTCGACAATTGAAGCAGCATCCAAGGCTTCATTTGGGATTGGGATGGGCCCGTTTGAGCTAATGAATGTTACAGGTGTGCCGATCACACTTCATGCAACGGAGTCCTTGGGGAAAAGTCTCGGAGCTTTTTACGATTCGGCCAAGTCCCTTAAGCCGCAGGTTGACGCAAAAACAAATTGGGAACTTAAGGGGGACGTTGATCCTGAGGTTCTAGAATATGTTTCCGATAGACTCTGGGGAGTTGTTTTCCACGTGGCTGCCAAATTGGTAGATGAGGGAGTGGGCTCGGTGGAGGATACGGATATAGGGGCCAAGGTAGGGCTAAGATGGCCAGTGGGGCCATTTGAGAAGCTTAATTCACTCTCCGTTGAGAAGGGGCTTGCGCTGGCGACTCAAGTGGAAGAGCGGTACTCCTTAGGGGCCGTTCCGTTGTTGTTGAACCAGGCTAAAAGTGGCTCGGCCTTTGAATTGAAACGAGTGGTTCTAAACGTTCGTGAAGGCGTTGCAACGATTACAATCAATAGACCAGACCAACTTAATGCTATCGATCCGATTACCATTGAGCAATTAGAAGCTTGTTTTCTCGACGCAACCAATGATGAAAGCGTTCGAGCAATCGTGATTGCTGGAGCTGGTAAGGCTTTTGTGGCGGGTGCAGATGTTAAGTTTTTCGTGGACAAGATCAAGGCGGACTCGGTAGCGGATGTGGTGGCTTTCGCAGCCAATGGACAGCGGGTGTACCGGCAGATTGAACTGTCTGAAAAACCTGTTATCTGCAAGTTGGATGGCCTCTCGCTCGGTGGAGGTTCGGAATTGGCTCTTGCGTGTCATATTATTGTGGCTACGAAGAAAGCTTCTATGGGGTTTCCGGAAACGGGGATTGGCATCTATCCCGGTTTGGGAGGAACTCAGCGGTTGACTCGGCGTTTGGGTAAGGGACTGGCTCGGTATTTTCTATACTCCGGTGCTGTAATTGGGCCAGGGCAGTTGGAAGCCTGGAATTTAGCTTGGAAAGTGGTCTCGGCCGAAGAACTCGACCAAGCTATTGAAGAAGCGATCGACAATGCGCCTCGACAAGAGCCAGCCGCATCTGCAGAGATAGGCGAAAAATGGACTGAAATTGCCGACTTTTTGGCGAGTGCATCATTAGATGAGCTGGTGCAGGGCGAGTTGAGTGGGCTAGAAGCGTTAAAAGAATCAAAATTTCAAAAGAAAGTTGGTTTTAAGGCGCCGCGGACTCTTCAAGCTATCGAAAAGCTTACATCCATCGCAGCTCAAGGCGATCATTTGGCTGGCTTAGAGGCCGAAACAGCTGGACTTAACGATATATTTAGCTCCGCAGATGCTTTAGAGGGACTGAGTTCCTTGCTGGAGGGACGCCGTCCAACCTTCCTTGGCCGATGACCCTTTGTTGGTATCCCGATTCGAAAAATCCGGCTTGAGGGTTGCGGGGCGATTCTCATCTGATAAACCAAGTACGGCGTTATTGTGAAATGGTGCTACCAATTGGGAGTTCGTCTCTTTGAGTGGCTCCGCGCGTGCTCTTAGGGAATCACTCTTTCTGAAGAGATTAAGTGTCGAAAACGGGTCGTCTCAACAAAAGTGAGGCGGCGTCCTTGTTCCGCTACGGGGTGTTTGTATGAATCCGAAACAAATTCTTGGTTTAGTTTTGATTTTGGGGCCTTTTGCATGTGCAACGGATGGGCAATCGAGCGCCGGATGTGCCGGTGGTTGTGCCGGGGAGGTTGAGTACCCTCGCGACAATCCCGGAGCATTGCCTACAGAGAAAAGTATGCGGTTGCGAATCACGGAAACCGGTTTCGATTCTATTGCCGCGGCGTTGCCGACTCTTCTTGCAAGCGGGTGCCGTCAATCAGACGGTGATCTGAGTGCAGCTTGTGAGCTAGATCCGGAGAATCCAAGATACGCTAGGTTTTATATTGGGGAGCCATGCGCGCCAATAGAGGGAAGTCTCGATTTGTTGTTTACAGAGATTGCGACGTCTATTCGTTCTGGTCCTTGCAACAATGTTGACTACCACCGTTCTGCTATCGGACTGCATCTCGATTCTTTCGAGGGTAATATTCACTTGAATCTGATTCAGGACTCTATGGGAGATGGCATTGAAGTTGTCCTCGGCTGTCACGAGGACTCTGGATGCACGGATGCGGACAATGTCAATATTTCGCTGGATATGGTGTGGAATTTAGCTGGATTTGGGGCCAATAATTCCTGCGAGATTCGAGATGATAACGAGAACAATGCTGGTGTAGTGGTTCAGTCATTTAAGATGATTTTGCGGCCTCGTATTGAACGGGATGAGACCGATAGGCCTTATCTCGTTTTGGAACCGGATCAAGTCGATGCGGATGATGTCGAGCTTGATTTTAATTTTGGACTCTATGAAGCGAGTTCTGATCCGGCTTGCCCCAATTCCTGTGCGTTCTTGTGTACAGCGACCGGCGGAATGAGCAATGCGGTGGAGTTTTTCTTGGAGCAGGAATTAATAGCCACTGTCTTAGCAGACTTGATTGCTGATGCAGTAGGTGGGGGGCTAACGGATACCGGCATTGAGGCAACTGGGCAAATGGAGGTTCCCGTGATGTTGGGGGTTGATGACCGGGCCAGCAATCCGGCGCTTTTCTCAGTCGCTCCAAACGAAGATTCACCCGATGTCACGGGCGCTTCTGGGCAATTGGGTTTAAACTTTGACCTTGATACCGGTTTTTTTGGCGTTCATTCGAGTTGTATTCCAGATGTAGCCGCTCCATCGTGGTTGCTCCCGGAACCAATCGATCCTGGCTCTATGGTACAAGCGCCTGACCCGGTGACGGGCAGTTTAGAATGGGAGCCATTTGATATTGCTTTGCTCTTGGGGGATTCTTCGGTCGGTCGCCTGGCATATGCGCTTTTTGATTCGGGCAATTTATGCATTCCCTTGACGCCAGATGCAATGGCCGATGCCACAGGGGGCGCTTTTACTCCGAGTATTCAATTGCTTAGTTTCGTGGCTCCGGGGCTAGGAAGGCTGGCTGCGCCCCAAGCGCCGGTTTTATTGGCGCTAGCGCCGAATTATCCGCCCCATATCCAATTTGGTGATGGCAGTGGGGAAGGGGAGGCTCGCAATAGCCACATTCAAATTAGCTGGCCCAATCTGGAGTTGGAATTGTACCCGATGATGGATGACACTTATCAGCGGGTTCTTGCGTTTTCGTTGGACGTGGATGTCGGGTTGAGTTTGGAGGCGGCTCCGAATGGCAATTTGAAGTTGATGATTGACAGAATACGACTGGGCAACGCCTACGTCACCTATAACGAAATTGGAACCCCTTTTGCCCCACAGGCAATTGAAGACTTAGTGGAGACGTTTCTACCGCTCATTCTAGAAGCCGGTCCGTTCACCGAGATAGCACTTAATTCTGAACAACTAGGGATTCCTTTTGTGCCGAAAGTGCGTTCCATTCAGCAGGCCGGGGAGGAAGGACGTTATTTGGCTTTGTATATCAAGCTCTGCACTGAAGCTTCGATCGGAGATGCAACCGATTTGCTTTGTTATGAAGATCCGGTGACATCGTCTGGTCAAGTGGAAGCGAGGATTTTGGGAGCAGGCGGACCCGAATCTCGGCCTGGGATAATTACATTAAAACTGGACGATTCTCATCTCTCCCGGGGTAAGGTTGAGTTAGCGTATCGGGTAGACGGAATGGCGTGGCGCAACTTTCGGCCGGCTGATTCTCTGTCACCGACTGAGTTTACTATAAATGATGGAGCTTTGAGGTGGCCAGGGGCGCATCGAATCGAAGTAATGACTCGAACGACAACCAGCCCGAATCAATGGAGCGAGCCAACTGAAATTATGTACTTTTCACAAGAGATTGAACCGCCTTTGGAGGTTGGTGACGATTTGGTGTGGTCCAACGCTAGGGTTGGGCGAGGAGGGGAGGAGGCCTTCAACGCGTCCCTGGTAGACTCTGTGTCGTCGG
>CAXGXL010000144.1:0-7556 GCA_964013555.1 uncultured bacterium | reverse complement strand
GACGAACCTCAAGGTGAAGCCAGCTATCGCACCGACCATCAGAGATAAGCAAGGTATGCTCCTTTTCTCATCGGAGTTTGTCGAAAGGGACGCAGCGCGAGAGAGGGGCTTGGTCATTTACATTAAAAGCCTTAAAGAGGCGCTTAATCACCCCCGAATCGGTTTAAACCCCGAGATAATCAAAGCCAACGGGGTTGCAAAGGCAAGCAGCACGGATTTGATTATTAGCAACAACGAAGCCAAGAGATTAACGCCGCTGGGTGCCTTACTCTCAAAAGCAAAGGTAATCATCGTTATCGACTAGCTTTATTAACACGGCTTGGCGGGCTATCTTGCATTCTTTAAATGCCTAGAGACCGTCGTACGATGAATACCCAAGATTTCTGCGGTCTTTTTGATATTCTTATTATTCTTCACATAAGTCTGAGCAATCGCTTCCTGAACAATTCGGTCTAACTGTGCCTGACAAGCTGAAGTAGCGGTGAGTTCAATGTCTGATTCATTGAGAACTGGGTTGGCGGACACCACACATGCACGTTGCAAGGTATTGATAAGCTCCCTGATATTTCCCGGCCATGAATGATTCAAGATAGCCCGCTCCGCTCCTGCGCTAAGCCCTCGAGGAGGATTCTGGCAATTCAAGAACCCCGAAACGAGGACACGAATATCTTCCTTTCGCTCACGCAGCGGGGGGATCCGAAGCGGTAGAACACAAAGCCGGTGATAAAGGTCCTCGCGAAATAGACCTTTTTCGACCATTTTAAGAAGATTTCGGTGAGTTGCAGCCACAACTCTTACCTGAATCCCCACACTCCGCGCCGCACCAACTGCCGTGACTTCTTGGGTTTCCAAGACCCTCAACAACATGGCCTGCACCTCCATCGATAACTCTGCGACTTCGTCCAAAAACAAAGTCCCCTTATCAGCCTCTAGAAATGCCCCCTGAGCATCCTTATCGGCCCCGGTAAAAGAACCTTTTTTGTGCCCAAAAAGAGTGCTCGGTGCGAGTTCACGGCTCAATACTGCGGCGTTAATTGCAACAAACCTACCGGACCGGCCGCTGTAACGATGCAAAGCAGCTGCCACGGATTCTTTACCAACTCCTGTTTCGCCTTGAATTAAAACCGGCGCCCCCGATCTAGCCATTCTCAGCGCCATCCTTTCCACCTCTTGATAAGCTGGCGACGGCAATCGAACGAGGTCCTTAGAAGTATGCTTTTTCTCTCGCTGGCAAAACCGGACAACTTCGCTGCCGCATTCAACGATATCGTTGGGAAAAACCTGAGCAGACTGAACTTTACGCTGATTGACCCGCGTTCCGTTCAACGACTGCGCATCAAAGAGATGCGTACGGCCATCCACTCGAAGGACAACGCAATGCACCGAGCTTACAGAAGGGTTTTGGAGTTCAATATCGCACCGCGCATCCCTGCCGATAATCGATATAGCCGAAGGCAGCTCCAAAATACCGCCATGAGCCAATTCGATGCGATCTGCTTTGGGGCTATCGCCAAGTACTTGAGGCTGCAGAGCCGTTTTGGATCCGCCCCCCTCGTCAGAAGGGGCCTCGCCGGAAATCAAGCGAATAGACTGCCCGTTAGCGTCCACAAAATAATCGCCGCGAAACGGTACCGTTTGCTTCAAATCAACGTAGTACCTTTGCGCTCCGTAAACGACCAATGCCGCCCACGGGCTCCCCTCAGGCCGGCTTAGGGCATATAATCCATCGTGGTTGGGTATAAACTGAGAATGGGTTGAACCAATAGGATGCTCGATTGCACTCATCATCTCTCCTCTTTAGTCAAAAAGTGGGCACAGCCTCCTTGAGCAAAGATTGTTCCAGTTCCTAGATCCCTGCAAACATTCAGATTTCTTCAGTTCCCGCCAAAAGATGTAACATATTAGGACATCAACTGTATCGAAATGGTGCAGCAAGAGATTGCAGACTTCGTGGGCTTGACCAGCTTCCCTCATTCGGTGGTATACGCCGTTACCCTTCGGAGCGGTGCGACATTGCATGCTCGCGAAGACCCACTGGGCAGAGAAAAGGAGTCTCGGTCATGGCGATAAGAACGGTAAAAGAACAACTTCAAACCCTAGTTCAAGAGGCTATGAACTCCCTTTACCAGGAAGGGTTTCTTCAAGGAGAGCCAACATCCATCTTTATTGAGCCTCCTAAACAAGCATCTCACGGCGACTTCGCATGTACCGCAGCACTGGGGTTGGCCAAGGCCGCCAGAAAGAATCCGCGAGAAATCGCCGCGAGACTCCAAGACGCAATCCCCGAGAACACTCTCGTGGCTCGAACCGAAATTGCCGGACCCGGCTTTCTCAACTTTTTTATCAATGCAAGCGCGTGGCAAGACGCATTGGTGGATGTACTCAATCACGGAGAAACTTACCTGCATTCAGACTTTGGAAAAGGCAAGCGGGTTCTGGTTGAGTATGTTAGTGCCAATCCCACCGGGCCTCTCCATTTCGCCCATGGTCGTGGTGCAGTCTTAGGAGACGTTGTTTCCCGAATGCTATCCTGCATTGGTTTCGACGTGGTCAGAGAATACTACGTCAACGATCAAGGCAACCAAACCACTGTTCTAGCTCAATCGATCTACATCCGCTACCAAGAGCTTTTCGGTCAAGAGCCTCAGCATCCTGAAGACTTTTACCCCGGCGACTACATTAAAGAAATCGCAAGGGTCCTGGGCGAGGAATTGGGCGACAAATACCTAAATAAGCCAGAGGAGCAATGGCTGGAGCCTTTTAAAACCCGGGGTATCGAATTAATGCGAACGCGCATTAAAGACGACTTGAATGCCCTAGGAGTAGAATTTGATTCCTGGATCAGTGAAAAAGAACTCACGGATGAACTCGACCTAGACAAAGTCATAGGTCGTATCGCAGAGAAGGGACACATTTTCGTCGACGAGGGTAAGACCTGGTTTAAAACCTCTGATTTCGGAGACGACAAAGATCGAGTGGTAAAACGTGAAGATGGCCGGACGACCTATTTCGCTTCGGACATCGCTTATCATGACAATAAAATCGACAGAGGCTTCTCCCATTTAATCAACTTATGGGGCGCAGACCACGGGGGGTATATTGCAAGAGTGAAAGCGGGGCTTTCAGCACTGGGCCATGACCCAGCCGCTCTCGAAATTCTACTATTGCAAATGGTGAGTCTTTCGCGAGGCGGGGTCAAAGTCCGCATGGGTAAGCGACTTGGAACGGCCGTTTGGCTCAGGGATGTCATAAGCGAAGCCGGTAAAGACGCTACCCGCTATTTCTTCTTGATGCGTCGTTCGGATGCACAAATGGACTTTGATATTGATTTAGCGGCAAAGAAAAGCCTCGACAACCCAGTCTACTACGCTCAAATGGGCCATGCGAGAATGTGCTCCATCGCCAAAAAGGCGCAAGAAGCAGGATATACAACGCCTCCTGTCTCCGCAGAGGCCTTAAGGGCCCTGGTTCTTCCCGAGGAACTAGGCTTAATCAAAACCATGCTTCGTTCCCCCACAGTTCTTAGAGATGCCGCTTTGAACCGAGAACCCCATCAAGTGGTGCACTTCATCCAGGCTCTCATCGCGCAATTCCATAGTTACTATTCTCAATACTCCAAAACCGAGAGAGTCATATCCGATGACCGAGAAAAAACTATTGCAAGACTTTTGTTATGCCGTGCTCTTCAAAGTACCCTTAAGTGCTTCTTGGATTTGCTGGGCGTAGATGCTCCAGAGCAGATGTACCTTGAAGACGCGACGAGAAACTAAGAGAAGGGGAGTATTGCAATGCGCGATGTCAACCGACTTCGGGCCAGGGAGGGCCTTCAGGTAGAGCGTAGTCAGATAGTTTGGCTCACCCTTGGGGGCATAGTCGCCCTCGGCTTAGCTTTTGGCATGGGCTTTATATCCGGAAAAAGATCCGAGCGATTGGCAATGCAAATGAGTGAATCGCCGCCCTCATTGGTACAACTTAAAGATGAGGCAAAACGCCACCGCCAACTGACCTTTTACTCAGACCTATCTCAGTCCAAGGACAACCCAAGCGTTGATCCCAAACCTGAACCCAAATCCGAGCCCACTAACGCTCCCCCTAAAATTCCAGTTCAACAAGCCGCACCCGCGGCCTCTGCTTTCGTGCAACAAGCCACTGCAGCCTTAGGGCAGGGCCCGGCCAGAAAGGGTGACTACACTATTCAAGTTAGCTCGTTTCAAACCATGGGTGAGGCAAAAGCCTATGCAGGCTCACTTGAGCGCAAGGGATTTCGACCTTTTATCGTCGCAGCGGAAATCAGGGATAAAGGCACGTGGTACCGAGTAAGATTGGGGCGCTTTTCCGACGAAGCTACCGCGCAAGCTGCAAAGAAAATCCTACATAAAGCAGACACGCCAGCGTGGGTTCTCAAAACGGAGTAAAATCGTCCGCCAAATAGACTCTCTATTCTTCGGTGGGGGGAGAGTCAGACTCGCCGTCGTCTTCCTCTTCTTCAAGAGCCGGAGCAACGCGTTCCCAAATATCGACTTTGCCGTCTGCATCGATATCTTTGCCTATTCGATCTAACACATCTTTCTCGAAATATTCCCACGTATCGACTTGGCCATCTCCGGATTGGTCCGACTCAATCACCCGCAATTTTCCACCTTCGTATTTTTGAATCAAATCGGGGATTCCATCGTAATTGATATCCACTTCTTTTTTACTGATTTTGCCATTTACGTAGAAACTCCGAGTGTCAATGGTCCCGTCAAAATCCAGATCGATGGTCTCCTCAGACAATTGCTCTTCATCATCAAAAATGCGAGTCACATCAATCTTGCCATCGTGATTAATATCGGTATCGGTGCGCACCAAATACTCCCCAAGCACAGTGCCATCCTCGTGATGCGAGATCTTAAACATTTTATAGATATCAACCGTATTGTCCTGATTAATATCGAACTTTCTTAACACAAGGCCGCGAGAGCCAGCCAATTCTACAAGTAATTCCTCGGTGGTTTGATAAGCGGACACCAAGCTAGAATCGGAGGAATAATTAAATAAAGAACAGTGGGTACCCATGCAGCCAACAAGGAAGATGCAGAACATTCGTTTCATAACTATCTTGTCCTTCTCGCCCGAGCGCAAGTCAAGTGTCTATTGTGCGAGCAAAGGTTGGGCCAGGAGGCGTTTACCCGGTTTGACAATAAATGACGGTGCCCTATATGTATGGCTCAAGCGTACTGGGGAGTCTCGCCGCTGCGAGTCCGGACTTAGGAGGAAGTATGCCCGAGAAAAAAGTATCGACAACCGTGTATATCACCAAAACCCAAGCGGAAAAGCTAAAGGAACTGCATACGCGTACCAAGGTTCCGGTGGCAGAGTATATTCGCCAAGGCGTTGATATGGTTCTCAAAAAAAATTCGCATCAGCTACCTGGACAACTCTCTTTGATGGACTAATTCCCGATGAGTCGTCACCCGGACCCCGTTCGCACACAAATCATTCATTTGTGTTTATTTTCGGTCGCTTAGCTATTGACCAAAGCATGGTTTCCAGCGAGTAAGCTCGCATAACGGAATAAGGACAAGGCCCCACGGCCTTTTATTTGGTACATTCATGGCGCAATCTAATATTCGCAATTTCTCCATTATAGCCCACATCGACCACGGTAAAAGCACGCTGGCCGACCGGATCCTAGATATCTGTGAGGCCGTTGACGACCGCTCTCGACAAGAACAACTTCTTGACAAGATGGATATCGAACGCGAGCGGGGAATCACCATCAAGTCGCAGGCGGTTCGGCTACACTACCGGGCTGACGATGGTGAAACTTACCAAATCAACTTAATTGATACTCCCGGGCATGTTGATTTTACCTATGAGGTATCGCGTTCCTTGGCCGCTTGCGATGGCGCGGTTCTGGTTGTGGATGCAACTCAAGGGGTAGAAGCACAAACCCTGGCAAACGTTTACTTGGCGCTGGATAACGATCTCGAAATGGTTCCGGTGATCAACAAAACAGATCTGCCAAGTGCTGATGTAGAACGTGTTTGCGAAGAAATCGAAGAAGTCATCGGACTAGATACCAGCGACGCAGTCCCAACGTCGGCAAAAACAGGCCTCGGAGTGCGAGACGTTCTTGAAGCCGTTGTTCGCAATATACCTTCGCCCCAAGGAGATCCGAACGCGCCCTTAAAGGCCCTGCTTTTTGACTCTTGGTTCGACTCGTACCGAGGAGTTGTGGTGCTATGCAGAGTCAGAGAAGGCGCCATCCGCAAAGGTACCAAGATGCGCTTTATGCGCGGCGGCGGCGAATTCGAAGTAACCGAGGTAGGTGCCTTTACCCCCGATAACACGCCACTAGCTCAATTGTCAGCAGGGGAGGTTGGCTACATTATTGCGAGCATTAAAGATATCCATCAGACCAAGGTTGGAGACACCATCACCGACGCTGACAACCCGTGTGAAGCTCCACTGGACGGATTTAAAGAAGTGCAGCCGATGGTCTACGCAGGTATTTTCCCCGTTGAGAGCAAAGACTATCAAGACCTCAAAGACGCTCTGGACAAGCTGCGCCTCAACGATGCTTCGTTTCACTACGAACCGGAAACCAGTGCTGCACTAGGCTTTGGGTTTCGGTGTGGCTTTCTTGGCTTGCTCCACATGGAGATTATTCAAGAGAGGCTGGAACGCGAGTACAATCTAGCCTTGATTACCACTGCACCGACGGTAATCTACCATGTCTATACCAAAGACGGAGAAGAACTCAGAATAGATAATCCCGCACATCTGCCCCCCGTTCAGAAAATTGACCGAATTGAAGAACCAAGAATCCAAGCCCAAATCCATGTGCCCAACGACCACGTCGGCGCTGTTATGATGCTCTGTGAAGAGCGCCGTGGCCGGCAAGTTAACCTAGTTTACGCAGCCCACAACCGAGTGATGGTTACGTACGACCTTCCTCTAGCTGAAGTCGTCTATGATTTCTTCGACCGCCTCAAAAGCGTCTCTCGAGGGTATGCCTCGGTCGATTACGAAATGGGCGACTATGAAAAAAGCGAACTCATTAAATTGGATATCCTCATTAATGGCGAAATTTGCGACGCGCTTTCAATTATTGTCCACCGAGATAACTCGTACCACCGAGGGCAATCCCTATGCTCCAAATTAAAAGAGGTCATTCACAGGCAGCAGTTTGAGGTGGCAATTCAAGCGGCTATCGGGACACGGGTCATCTCGCGCACCACCGTCAAAGCCTACAGAAAAAATGTAACCGCCAAGTGCTACGGTGGTGACATTTCCCGAAAGCGAAAGCTCCTTGAAAAACAAAAAGAAGGCAAGAAACGCATGAAGGCGGTTGGAAACGTAGAAATCCCTCAAGAAGCTTTTCTAGCGGTTCTAAAGGTTGACTAGACTAGCCCCAAACCCATAGGCAGTGAACCAGGTTTTGCGTAGAAAGCCATTTGCCAATTCAACCCAGGGATTTTGTATGTTTAAACAATGGCGCGAGTCGTTTCAATCCATCTTGCTTGCGGTTTTGATTGCCCTCACTCTTCGCTCGTTCGTTGTAGAAGCCT
>CAXGXL010000143.1:0-7605 GCA_964013555.1 uncultured bacterium | reverse complement strand
AACCTGCCAATATCATGCTAGAACCGGCGACAGGCCGTGTGATCCTCATGGATTTCGGAATAGCGAAGTCCATTAGCCTTGACGGCGGCCTTGGGCCCACCAGTGTCCGAACCCGATCAGAATTAATAGGCACCCCCGAATTCCTGAGCCCTGAACAAATTCTAGACAATCCCATCGGGGCTGGAGTGGATGTCTTTGCCTTCGGAAGTCTCGCCTACACGCTGCTCACCGGCTCGTCCCCTTTCTGGGCCGACTCCACCGTAGACATTCTCCGCAATATCATTGACGTTTTATACGCTCCGGCGACCGACCTCCTCCCAGAGTTACCCCCCGAGATAAACGATTTTCTCAACCGAGCCCTGGAGTCCACACCAGAAGATCGCGCGACCATCGATGAATTGCATGAAACACTTGGGAAATTCTTAGCCAACCAAGGAATCTTTAATTCTCGAATTCCCATTCGAAATTGGCTAGCCGAAGAGGGTCTTGTCACGCGACCAAGAGCTTAAAAGAGAGCCTTTGCAATCTTGAGGATACCGACATAAAAGACGCCAGAAAATTGGGAGTCTATCCATGAGCAATACCTTTTCAGAATTCACCGACGTATTTCAACTATCTTCTGACGACTTTGAAGCTATGCTTCGAAGTGCCGCAGAGTGTTATACAAATGGTGCACTAGGACAGGCTATTACAATCCTAGCCGGTTTAATCACCATCGAGAAATCAGACGCACGCCCATTTAAATTGCTTGGTTCCTGCTTTTTGCTTCAACAAAACCACGAAAAAGCAGAAACGACCTATGCCCGTGCGCTCGAATTGGACCCAGAGGACCCTTACACACTTGTAGCGCTGGGAGAGCTTCGTCTAAAAGGACTCAAAATTGTCGATGCCGTGCCTCTATTTGAAAAGCTCTTCGAATTGGATCCCGAAGGAAAGCACCCTGCGGCCAACCGAGGACGCAAACTCGTTCAGGACTACTACGAGAAATTGTCGGGGTAACGCGCTAAAGATCTTGGCTACAACAGTCCTACTCCCAGCAATAAGAGATGACCTCTAATGAGCTTGGTTTTACATCGCAGTAACCGCATAGAAGCGCTCAGCCTAGAACTCGCCGAACTCTTAGAGCCTCCCACTCAGTTATCTCGGATTGATTTGTCTGCCGATGCACTCCTTCGACCGGAAACAATTGTGGTCAGTAGCAGGGGAATGCAACGATGGCTTTCAGGGCAACTAGCTCACCATCTTGGAATCTCTTCGAATATTAACTTTCCTTTTCCCACTAGAACCGTCCATGAGATCCTCGGCTTTTTTACCGCACCAAGCGAAGAAGGACACCTTCACGCCTGGCTTCCACAGAATTTAGCATGGCGGATACTTTCCAATATTCAAGAGAACCTGGAAGGCTCGGCTTTTGTTCCGTTAAAAGGGTACTTAAGCGAAGAATTGGCATCCAATAAAGGAACCACCCGCAATCAGTATCTCCTCGCTCGGCGAATAGCAGATGTCTTTGACAAATACCTAACCTACCGGCCCGAGATGATTCTTCAGTGGGAAGACTCTCCAGAGAGCTTTCAAGACGATTGGCAGCCCATTTTGTGGAATCAACTGCGTACGAATATTGAAGTGCCGCATATCGCGAACATGGCGTCCCACTTTCTTTCGCAGCCAATAGATACTTTGAACCTGCCCGCAAACCTCCCACCGAGGCTATTTCTTTTCGGCCTCTCAACCCTTCCTCCACTTTGGGTTGACGTCCTCAACCGACTTTCCCACTACATCCCGGTACACCTTTTTTTATTGTGTCCAAGTCGACAATACTGGGGACACATTTCAAGCAAGCGCGAAATAACTAGGCAGCTACGCACACACCCCAACCAAAACATGAATGCCGCAGACCTTTACCTCGAAGAGGGACACCCACTTCTAAGCTCCTTCGGCCGAGTGGGCCGAGACTTTCAATGTGTTCTAGAAGGCCCGACTACGCAGGAACGCTATATTGACTCCGGAAAAGACCTCTTTGTGGAGCCCGACGCCCAAAAGAGAACAATGTTAACACTGCTGCAACGTGATATTCTCGATCTAAGGGCACCCAATAACAACTCACTAAGTGAAGACGACTTCACATGCCCCCCGCACCAGATCTCGGCCAACGACAAGAGCATTGAATTTCATTCGTGCCACGGCCCACTTCGACAAGTTGAAGTACTGCGGGACCGCATCCTAACGCTCCTCAACAACGACGAAAGCCTAGAACCCCGCGAAATTTTGGTCCTAAGTACCGACATAGAAACCTACGCCCCCCTAATTAGCGCAGTATTCTCCGAAGGTGCCCCCCCGACCCTAGGTAAAACCGACCCACAAGATCCAAGCGGGTTTCCCCGCTTGCCCTTCTCCGTTGCCGACCGCAGTCTTGAAAAACTCAATCCTATTGCTGATTGCTTGCTCGGCCTCGTGGAGCTCGCTAAAGGACGTAGTACGGCCTCACAGGTGGTAGGGTTCCTCGCCCACGCTCCAATTCGCAACAAATTTGCTATCGACTTCTCAGACCTACCCAGAATTCGTCAATGGGTGACCGACGCGGCCATTCGTTGGGGCATCGATGGATCACACCGAGAGCGTCAAGGCCACCCCAATGCAAGTCCTAGCACCTTTGAATTCGGCTTAGATAGATTGGTTCTCGGCTACATCTTTGAAGGGACCGCACTTTATGGTGACACCCTTTCTTCTAGTATCGTCGGGGAAAGCGATGCGGATCTACTTGGGGCCTTTATTGGCTACTGCACTAAACTCTTCTCAAGCCTCGAGTCGCTACAAATTCCCAAGACTGTCTCACAATGGTGCACTACCTTTCGACAAGTCCTCGAAGACCTTACGCAAACCGACACCGGTGACGAATGGTTAACCCAGCAAGTTCTTGAAGCCATCGACTGCCTAGCCCAAGCGGCAGGAAAAGGAGACAACGAAAGGCTCCTAGAATTAGATGCAATAGCGATAGCACTTTCTGAGCACTTTCAAGGCACCCCCGAATTCACTTCGTTTCTTAGTGGCGGAATCACCTGCTGCGCCATGATCCCCATGCGCACAGTTCCTTTCCGCGTCGTCTGCTTCTTGGGAATGGACGATGCCCAATTCCCGCGGCAAACTAAATCCCTGAGTTTTGACCTCGCCAGTAACCAGCCTCGACTAGGAGACAGAGATCCACGCAACGATGATCGCTACCTATTCTTAGAAAGTTTATTGAGCGCTCGCGAGCACGTGATTATCTGTTACACCGGGCGAGGAATCCGGGACAACAAGCCCTACCCCCCCGCAGTTCCCGTAGGTGAACTGCAAGATTGCATAGATCGTTCATTCGTTGACGCCGAGGCTCCCGATACTTCGATCCTAAATAGAATCGTTCACGAACACCCCTTGCAGGGATTTAGTCCGTCAGCGTTCACATCATCGACACCAAGTTTCCACCGTGGATACTTCAATGGTGCACAGCAACTCTTGGGTTCTAAGGAGAGTGTCCCTTTCTTTCTGCAAAAAATGCTGGAAATGCCTCCTCAAAAACCCGAGAACCTAATCGCCCTAGACGACCTTATCACCTTTATCCAAAACCCTAGCGCCGCATTCTTGAAAACTAGCCTTGGGCTCTCGTACTTCGATGATACCGTGGGCCTAAACGATTCAACCCCCATTACTCTAGAGGGTCTTGAACGCTGGAAAATCGGTGACCTCTTATGCCGAATGAGTTCAGAAAGCCCTGGACAATTCGCTCCCAAAGATGTGCTCTACGGAACGGGACACATCCCGGCGGGCATCTTAGGCGCGGTTGAGCTAGGCAAAGTATACAGCAAAGCGGCTCCATTAATCCGCGCAAGTAGGTCCATGCTCACATCGCCCCCAACCTGGGTAGATATAACCCTAAGAATCGATGAAACCACCCTGCTCTTTGGGCGAATCAACCAACTCTTCGACAATCGCCTTGTGCAAGTTCACTACGGAAAAATGAAAGGCGCCTATTTGCTTCGAGCTTGGCTCAATCATCTAGCCTTGCAAGCGCAAGCGACTCCGTTTGGGGCCACTACTCTTTTTGCCCGCAATAATACGAGCTCAGAAGAGCCCACGTGTTTCCGATTCTCTCCACTGAGCCCCGGGCGTCCCGCGGAGATCCTAAAGGCGCTCGTACAACTCTACCGAATTGGAATTAAGCACCCTTTGCCACTCTTTGCCCAATCCTCCTGGGCTTTCGCAGGTGCAGTCGCCCCAAAACCAAACGACCCAAAAGCCGAAATAAAAGGACGAAAGGCCGCTGCCTCAAGTTGGTACAAAATCAACAAAACACTAGGGTATATTGAAGGAGACGCAGCGAACGCAGCTATCAACCGGATCTACCAAGGACACCAGCCGTATTCCCCGGAATTCACCCACCCCGCTATACCCAACGACGAGTCCCTACAATTCGACGCCCTTGCCCTTGCGCTTTGGGAACCACTGCTCAATCACTTGTCTATTGAGGCTATTCCATGAGCTCGCCCTTGATTCCATTTGACCCCTCTGCGCCACTCCAATGGTCGATATCGATGCTCGAAGCCAGTGCAGGGACCGGTAAAACCTACAGCATCTCCAATATATTCCTCCGGCTCGTTGCCGAACGTGACCTTAGGGCAGAACGAATTCTGGTAGTAACCTACACCGAAGCCGCCACCGCTGAGTTACGAGAACGAATCCGCCTCAGGCTCAAAGAAGCTCTTGAAGCAATCCAAGGGGCAACCACAGATAATCCAGTTGTCGCCACTCTCGCCACTCAAGCTGCTTCTAATCCACTCATTCAATCCCGCATTCGCCGAGCACTAGAAGAATTTGATCAAGCCAGCATAAGCACCATTCATGGGTTCTGTAACAAAATGTTGCAACAAAATGCCTTCGAAAGCAGGTCGCCCTTTGATGTGGAGCTCATTCCAGATTTTTCAGAGACTCTTGAGACCATCGTCGATGACTTTTGGACGCAAGAGTTCCACGATGCCCCCCAATTCTGGCTGGAGACGGCTCTTATAGCGAGAAATGGCACCAAACGTCCGGACTTAAAACAACTAGCCAAACAAGCTACGTCTGATCCTGAACTTCGTATTGTTCCTCAAGCCCAACCCGCCACGTTACCCAATTTTGAGCCGCTTCGGATGGCCAAAGCGAATATAAAGCGATTGTGGAAAACGGGGCGCGACGAACTCATCCTCCTAATCCAAGAGGGACGCGAAAGCGACAATTCGTGGATACTAAACGGACGAAAATACCAACAACGTTACAGTCTATCCTCTGGCCGAATCATCAATGCTTGGGTGCAATCAGAGACCCTGCATTTGGATGACCCAACAATCAAAGCCTTGGCCTACTTCTCTCTTTCTAGATTGCAATCCGAATCAAAGAAGGGAGTCCCCCGCGAACACCCGCTCTCTTGCGACTTCGATCACTACCTGGACTTGTATGAATCCATGGTTGAGCAATTGCAAACCAATATCCTCTGCCTAAAACACCGCTTGGTGGATTTTGTCCGGGCCGAATTGGCTAAACGTAAATCAATCAATAACCAACTCTCGTTCGACGACCTTCTTCGCCAGATCCACCGTGGGCTTGCGCATCCAACACTTGGCAGCCAATTGCGTGATTCCATTCGCAACACCTACAGCGCCGCTCTTATTGACGAGTTTCAAGACACAGACCGCATCCAATGGGAGGTATTCCAAAACCTTTTCGTCTCTAATAATCGAGCGCTCTATCTCATAGGAGACCCGAAGCAGGCAATTTATGGTTTTCGCGGTGCCGAAATCTTCACCTACCTCTCCGCAAAACGGTGCGCCCCAGCGAGCTCGAGATTCAATTTAGGAACCAACTACCGTTCGGACGCTGCTTTGGTAACCGCAGTCAATAACGTATTCAAAGCGCCGGCCGAAAGCCACCGCGTGGTAAACGCGCCCTTTGTCTATGATGATTTCGATTTTACTCCAGTCGAGGCGAAACACACCACGCCCCGTATCCAATCCGCCACCAGGTCCTTTGGAATGGAGTTTCGCTACCTTGAACGCGAGGATGCTGAAATCCACACTTCAAATAAAACGGCACTTGGGATCAAAAAAACATGGGCAGATCCGATACTCGCTACCCAAACCGCCAAAGACATAAGCGCCCTCCTAAAGTCCGATGCACGGATCACCCGAAATGAAGCATCAGTTGCCACAAAGCCTGGAGACATTGCCGTTTTGGTGCGCGATCGATTCCAAGCAGCCGCAGTTAAAGACCAACTCACGCAATGCGGTATTCCCAGCGTACTCAAAGGAGCAATGAGCGTCTATCAAACCCATGAAGCTCAAGAGCTCGCTACAATTCTCCAAGCCATCTCCGATCCGTCAGTGCATACCTCCATCCGGTGTGCCCTAACGACCGACTTCATGGGTTTGTCAGGACACGATCTACTTGAACTTCAGACCGATGATCCAAGTTGGGAGGGTTGGCTCAACCAATTCTACGAGTGGAAAAAGCTATGGGCTACGCAAGGGTTTATTCAATTGTACCGCTCCGTTTTGGACAAAGTGAATGCATTCGAACGGCTTTTAAAATGGACTGACGGCGAAAGGCGGCTAACAAATTTGAATCATCTAGCAGAATTGATTCATCAACGGGCCGTTAAAGACAAACTACAACCTGAAGGGCTCTACCTGTGGCTTCAAACACAAATTTCCGAGGAACCTGAAGACCCCGATGCGAGCGAGTTACGGCTTGAGACCGACTCGAATGCTATCGAAATAGTAACAATCCACCGTTCCAAGGGGCTTGAGTACCCCATCGTCTATTGCCCCTACCTTTGGGGAAAATCCAGTCTCCGTGCACCGGAGCTCAGACACACCCGTTTCTTTGAAAACGGAAGATACTGCCTAGATATTTCGACCGGGGACTCACCCGACAAAGAGCGCCACCAATCCCTCGCATTGCTTGAAAACCTAGCAGAAAACCTGCGACTGACCTACGTGGCCCTAACTCGAGCATCCTTGCACTGCGTCGTCTATTGGGGATGGTTTCAAGGAGCAGAAACCTCTCCACTAGCTTACCTACTGCATCAAAACGGCAGTGCCCAACGAGGTCGAGATATATTCCAGTCCATCCGAGAACGATTCCCCACCCTAGAAGACGAAACCATGCTCGACGACCTCAGGAAGCTCGCAGAGGATGCTTGTGGCTCTATTCAAGTAAGTACCTTCCGGGCCAGTCCTTTAGACTCGGACGATGTCGTTTGCTTCACCGAGCAAGAAACTGCACGCCTTCAAAGACAAGAATTTACGCGAGAGAATCCCATAGACTATCTTTGGCGCCGTTCCAGTTTCTCACACATGACCAAGGATAAATCCTCACCCATTTCTGGGCCCGCCGCAGAGGGGATAACCAGTGGAGAAAATCATGATCGCATTCTCACCCCAGATGCAAAAACAATAACGAGTACTTCGGAAACCGAGGTCCCATTATGGGATTTCCCTCGAGGACCCACGCCAGGTACGTTTTTACACCGAATTCTCGAGCTCTGGGACTTCAACGATCTTCGTGAAACGCCCCTCGAAGAACTGATTAGAA
>CAXGXL010000142.1:0-7621 GCA_964013555.1 uncultured bacterium | reverse complement strand
TACACAACGCATTTATTCGGCAAGGAATAACCGTTATCGACGACAGACTTGCGTCAGTCCACACTTCTGGACACGGATTTCGAGACGAACAGAAAACCATGCTTGAGTGGTGTAAACCCAAAATGTTTGTCCCCGTCCATGGTGGGCCATCCCATCTACTCCATCACGCAGCACTTGCAGAAGAAACGGGTGTAAAAAAAGACAATATTCGGATCGTTGAAAATGGTACCCCCATTGTTATTACTCAATTGGAAGAAAAATGGGATATTCGCACCGATGAACCAGTTGAATCCGGCTATATCTGTATGGACGGCCTCGCCGAGACCCCCGAAATCGTTCTCAATGACCGGCGACTCCTTGCTAAATTCGGTATTGTCGTATGTACCGCAGTTCTCAATGAAGCCGGCGATTTACTTGCAACTCCATGCATTTCCACTCGAGGCGTCATCCATGTCGATGAAAGCGCAGATTTCATCGAAACATGTGAGTTAGAAGTAGCAAAAGAGCTTGAAAAGGTCTCCAATCCCGAGGAGTTCGAATACGATGCAACGATTCGCAAAACTATAAGGAGGTTGTTCAAAGCTCAATACAACCGAAGGCCATTGATTGTACCAGCGGTCATCATCTCGCAGGACTGAGACTCTCTAAGCTCGTACCCCACCCAACTGACAAATGAATTGCCATTCCTTTTCTGACACTGGCTGAATCGATAATCGACTTCCTTTGCGCAAAAGAACCATTTGCTCCAATTCCGAATACTCTCGCATTTCCGATAAAGTAACCGGCCTCCGAAACGTGTTCCGGTAGCGAATATCCACTTGAAACCAGCGTGGATTCTCAGGATCGGATTTCGGGTCAAAATAAGTCGCACTGGGGTCAAACTGTTCTTCATCTGGATAACCCGATCGAACCACCTCTGCTGTTCCCACTACAGCCGTTGGCTTAACGCTTGAATGGTAGAAAAAAACTCGGTCTCCTTTTTTGACTTTGTCCCGCAACAAATTTCTTGCCTGGTAATTCCGAACTCCTTCCCAACCCGTCGTTTTTCCCTTGGCGTTTCGTAAATCGTCTAGCGAAAAGACATAGGGTTCCGACTTAAAGAGCCAATAGCACCGATTCAACCTATACTCCGTATGTGTCTATGCCGAAGCATTTTGAGCGCCGGCATTGCACAAATAACCAATTATTTTTTCGCGCGCTTTTTCAAGCTTGTCTAGATCAATGGAAACTGTTGCTCCTGCACTTCGGAGAGTTCTAACAACAGTTGCGGTCGCCACATTCCCCGAAGCCCCTGGCGCATAGGGACAACCGCCAATACCGCCAGTGCAGGCATCGAAAATACAGATCCCGTACTCATAAGAAGCAAGGACGTTCTGAGCCGCTCGACCGTACGTATCGTGAAAATGCATCGCGATTCGAGTGGCGGGTACACGCTTTAAGAGCACCTCCAAAAGTGCGCGGACCTCATCGGGTGTAGCTTTACCAATCGTATCTCCGACAGAGACATCCGTTACCCCCATGTCAGCCATTCTCTCGATGCAATCAGAAGCTACCTGAGGATGTATCGTTCCTTCATAAGGACACCAAAAAGCGGTGGAAACATAGCCTCTGACGGGAAGGCCCATTTTATGGGCTCGGGACACAACAGGTTCAATGCGATTGTACGAAGTATCGATAGAGCAATTGGTATTCTTGTTTGAAAATGTCTCGCTAGCTGCTGAAAAAACGGCAACTTTATCTACATTGGCCTCGAGCGCACGGTTGAATCCTTTTTCATTGGGAACTAAAGCAGAATATGTCACCCCTGGTTTACGGGTAATTCTGGCAAAAACATCCCCCGCATCTGCTAACTGCGGCACCCACTTTGAGGAAACAAAAGCGGAAACCTCAATATCTTTGGTACCTGTCTCCGACAAAGCATCGACAAAGGCAACCTTCGCCTCCGTGGGAATAGGAACCGATTCATTTTGAAGACCATCCCTAGGGCCTACTTCAACAATCTTAATCATTCAGTATCCAAGGTGACCAACAATTTTCCCAAGTCGACTAAATCTCCCGGCTCACAGAAAATCCCACTTACAACACCCGCACGAGGTGCACTTAAACGATACTCCATTTTCATGGCTTCTAGAAGAACAAGAACCTCCTCTTTTTCGACGTCTTGCCCGACTTCCGCATTAACCCGAATAACCTTACCGGTCATAGGCGCAACAATATTATCGTCCTCAAGCTGCTTTCCTGATGCGAATTTCAGGGTTTTCGGAATAAAAACACTTCCTCCAGAGTAGCCGACCCATACTCCCTTAGCTGTTTTCTTCACAGCAAGCCGCTCTTGCTTCCCATCTTGTTCAACAACCATCCAAGGCATCGCTATTTTCCCATCCTAAAACCACCAAGACTTTGCCACGGGGAAAATGTGTCGGAATCCCCAGTGTTATTCACCTTTTGTCTGGAATCATCTAGCTGGCCTTCCACATGAGGATAGATCCAATCCGGAGGCTTGGGCGCTGCCCACTCTTCAGCCTCAACGGTAGTGGTGTACGTCTCATTTTTCTCGAAAAATGGCTTCGTTAGAATATCAATCAAAAAAGTTTGGTTCGTGATAACACCTAATAAAGTTATTTCCTTAAGGGCATCGATTAACCGGGTAGTAGCCTCCGAACGCGTCTCACCCCAAGCAATGACTTTTGCTATCATTGAATCGTAGTAGGGCGAGATCTCATTGCCCTCTTTGACACCTGAATCAATTCGAACAAAAGGAGATTGCGGAAAATCCAGCATTAGAATCTCACCCGATTGTGGCAAATAACCGTTATAAGCATCTTCTGCATTTAAACGGGCTTCCAATGCATGCCCTCTTTGTCTTGAAATTTTCGGGAGCGGTGCACCGTGAGCAATTTCGATCTGAGCCTTCACCAAATCTATACCAGTAACCATTTCTGTCACCGGATGTTCGACCTGCAAGCGAGTATTCACCTCAAGAAAATAGTGTGCGCCATCCGGGCCTACCAAGAACTCTACGGTTCCAGCTCCGGAATAACCGACCGCCCGCATCAATGCCAAAGCTGATTGGTACAAACCTTCACGGGTTTCCTCAGAAATACTTCGACAAGGAGCTTCCTCAATCACCTTTTGATATCGCCGCTGCAAGCTACACTCTCTATCACCGACAACCACTGCGTCCTTGCCGTCACCAAGGATTTGAACTTCAACATGGCGAGCAGGAAAAACGTATTTTTCGATTAATAGACGACCATCATTAAAAGCTGACTTCGCTTCCCTCGTCGCAGAGTCAAATGCTTCGGCAATTTGCTCCTCACTATCAACTCGACGCATTCCTTTACCACCGCCTCCTCCTGCGGCCTTCACCAAAACAGGGTACCCAATAAAAGAAGCTATGGACTTAGCGTCTTTGATGGTGTCGCATATCTCGGCACCAGGAACCACCGGTACCTGCGTTCTTTCGGCGAGTTGTCGAGCAGCTCTCTTATCCCCAAAAGCTATTATTGCTTCAGGAGAGGGACCAATAAATACAATTCCAGCCTCGAAACAAGCTTCCGCAAAGGCCGCATTTTCCGCCAAGAAACCGTAGCCGGGATGAATCGCACTAGCCCCTGTCTTGCGCGCTACCTCGAGAATAGCATTCGCATCCAAATAGGCACTTGGTTCTCCAATGCACACACGCTCGTCTCCCATCCACGTATGGGGAGCATCTGCATCCGGGTTAGTATAAATAGCAACCGACCTAATATTGAGGCGTCGAAGGGTCTGAAAAACTCGACATGCGATTTCACCTCGATTTGCAACTAAGACTTTCACTACAGTTCTTTCCGCCAACTGGGCTTACGCTTTTCTAGAAAAGCCCCTAGCCCTTCTTGACCTTCTTCCGAAACTCGAAGTCTCGCAATCTCGGAAATCGCATATTCCAGCGCATCATCGAATCCACGACTAGCAACTTCAAAAATCAATTGTTTGGCTTGCGCCACCGCGAGGGGCCCATTGCCTAAGAGGATCTCGGTGAATGTTTCAATTTTTGAATCAAGCTCCTCGGGCACCACCACGGCATGAATCAAACCAATATCCAGTGCTTGTTGCGCATCAAAAATCTCTCCGGTCATAAAATACCTTCGAGCATAACTCTTAGATATTTTAGCCAAGACAAAAGGAGAAATCACGGCGGGAATAAGCCCTAATTTGACCTCAGTGAAGCCAAATTTAGCATTATTTACGGCTACGACAATATCACAACAGGCCATCAAGCCTAAGCCGCCCCCCAAGGCACTCCCATTAATACGGCCAATGACTGGTTTGGGGCATTCATTTATAACTTTAAATAGCTGAGCCATTGCCCTTGCATCTTGCTCATTCTGCTCTCGAGTATACGCTGCGCTTTGCTTCATCCAGTTTAGGTCAGCTCCAGCGCAAAATGATTTACCCTCGCCAGTCAAAATAACAACCCTAGTCTCCGAACCAAGCCCCTCAAACGCAACTTGAAGTTCGCTAACCAAAGTATCGTTGAATGCATTCCGGACGTCCGGCCGACTAAGAAAAATCCTAGTTATAAAGTTATCATTCTCTACACGAATGGTGCGCATACTTAACAACCTACATTCTGTATACAGGAGCCGCTCCATTTTCAATGGGGGCGTTAAGAGTGGCAGAGAGGGCCAACGCTATGACTTCTCGCGTTTCGCTGGGCAGAATTATTCCATCATCCCAAAGTCTCGCACTACTGAAATAAGGGCTTCCCTCACGTTCGTATTTTTCCAAGACAGGCTCTCGAATCTGCGCTTCTAGTTCAGCACTCAGCTCCTTGCCTTCCCGAGCCAACTGATCTCGCTTAACTTGAACAAGTACCGAAGCTGCTTGCTCTGCACCCATGACTGAAATTCGCGCATTGGGCCACGAGAACATAAACCTTGGCAGATAACCACGGCCACACATTGCGTACGTCCCAGCTCCGTGAGAGGCGCCAATAATCAAGGTGATTCGTGGCACCTTGGCTGTGGCAACAGCCTGGACCATTTTTGCACCATTCTTGGCTATTCCCCCTTCTTCATATTGTCTTCCCACCATAAATCCGGTGATGTTCTGTAAGAAAATAAGGGGTATTCCACGTTGGTTGCAAAGCTGCACAAAGTGAGCTCCCTTTAGCGCTGACTCACTAAATAGAACTCCATTATTGGCAACAATCCCAACTGGGTACCCCATCCACTTCGCAAAACCGCATACGAGCGTCGCCCCATAGTTCGCTTTGAATTCGTGAAACTTGCTGCCATCTACAAGACGAGCAATAATCTCGTGCACGTCATAGGGATGTTTTGAATCCTTCGGAATGATACCTGCGATTTCATCAGCGGGATAGAGTGGCTCCTCGGGCTCCGAGAGCTCCAAGGAAATAGCCTTTTTGCTATTTAGGTTCTCCACAACGCTACGGCAAATTGTAAGGGCTTCTTCTTCGCTATTTGCGAGGTGATCGGTTACTCCCGACACCCGCGAGTGCATACTCCCCCCACCTAACTCCTCTGGGGTAACCTCTTCACCAGTAGCTGCCTTCACCAAAGGGGGACCTGCGAGGTAAATTGTGCCATTGCCTTTGACAATAATATTCTCATCGGCCATGGCCGGAACATAAGCCCCTCCCGCAGTGCACATTCCCAAAACAACCGCTATTTGAGGAATTCCCGCGGCCGATAAATTGGCCTGATTATAGAAAATACGCCCGAAATGCTCCTTGTCGGGAAACACGTCGGCTTGTAAGGGCAAAAATGCCCCCCCCGAATCAACAAGGTAGATACAAGGTAGACGATTCTCTAAGGCGATTTCTTGAGCCCGCACATGTTTTTTCACCGTTTCGGGAAAATAGGTTCCACCTTTGACCGTCGAATCATTCGCGACGATCATACACTCGCGCCCTGATATCCGACCAATTCCAGTTACGATTCCCGCTGCGGGAACTTGGTTGTCATGCATCTCCCAAGCTGCAAACGCCGAAAGCTCTAGAAATGGGGTATTGGGATCTAAGAGCCGCTCAATTCGCTCTCGAACCAATAGCTTTCCGCGTTTGCGCTGCGTCTGCACTGCGCTTTGGGAGCCTCCTTGGCCAATCTTTAGGAGTCTTTCTTTCAATTCTGCCCCTAACGCATTGTGATAGTGCGCATTCTCGGCAAAAGAAGAAGCTTCGGGGCGAATATGAGTCTGCAACGCGTTCATGCCTGAACGAAAAACCATAAACCGCCCCTAAAGAGCAAGGCTTCATCCGGGAAAAGGACATATGGATTTATCAACAAAACTAATGAGAGTTTTTATGATCGTAGAGAAAGGATACGCCGCCTACGAAACTCGGCCAAAAATGCTAGGATGCTTACGAGCATAGGCTATCAATTTCGGCAAATACTCTTTGTAATCAGGACAAGAAACACCACTGACCTTCAAAAACTCAAGCGTATTGGATACGTCAAAGTCTACCGAATGGTTGAAATAGCTTAGCGATTGCGCGGGTATACCCAACGTTCTCGCAATTTGGGGAACTTCGAGGAGTTTTTCAACCCAAGCATCTGGAAGGGTCATCACCGCCGGTGCACGGCCCAAGCTCTTCAACGTCAGGTTGAGCATCTCGTGAACCGTATACGGTTTAGGATCTGCCAATTGAAAAACTTTGCCTTGAGTTCCCGCCGTAACGGATAACTCAGCCATAGCGGAAACCAGAAAGTCTACAGGAACCACATTGAGTGTGGCCTCACCAGGTCCAACGTGGGCGAAAGGCAACCATTTGGGTAATTTAAAGAGCAGTTGAAACATGAAATAAGGTCCGTCACCCTTAATTGTCTCACCAGTTTTGGAATCACCTACTACAATCGCAGGTCTAAAAATGGTCGTAGGAATGGTGTCCCAGCGATGCTGAACCAATTTCTCCGCCCAAAATTTTGTAGACTCGTAATGATTCTTGAATCCTTGACCGCAATCCAAATCCTCCTCACAAACCGTACCATTCCGATCCCCGGCAACGTAACATGTTGATACATAAAAATGGCGACGTAGATTCTTTACACTCGCGCAAAAATCCAGAACATGGAGCGTTCCCTCCACATTGGCTGCATAAGCGGTATGAACCGGAACAGCCAAATCGTAAATCGCAGCTAAATGCCAAACATCCACTACTTTCTTTTGCAGCTCAACCAAGGTATTCGAGTCAATGCCAAGATTCGGTTCACAAATATCCCCCTCTACCAAAGTCCAATTCCCAGCAAATTGCGGGTGAACTCTCTCTAGCTCTGCGCACTCTTGTTGAGCACGCCCTCTAAACTTGGATAAAATCAAAAAATAAAAGCGACATGGGGTTTCTTGTCGTTGAAGAATCTCACCGACCAAACGGCCTGCAATAAAACCAGGAAACCCGGTAACAAAAATACCATTTGCTGCCACAGGCGACTCCTTACTTTTCTAGCCTCGCCTAGTAATCTACGTGTTGATGGGTCGGTCTCCCACGGAAATCTAAGTTCGTCAATGCTCTTTTAGACCATGGCTCCGCAGCAACTCGCCCCTAAAGACTGCGCCTGAAATGCCCGAACCTCCGGGGCATTTCGAAGCATTTTCGAAACTTATTCTCCGTAAACTTGTA